>NZ_JAJAFZ010000099.1:0-10613 GCF_025384895.1 Photorhabdus kayaii | reverse complement strand
TTGGAAGTGGAGCATAATTATGAAAACTTATTTATTTGACTACGAAATTTAAATCGTAAACTTCTATTTGAATTTTATATTTCCCCAATGAATACAATTTTATATTTTAAATGGTTTTCTTTAGAAGTCTAAATCTTTGATTAAGATCACTAAAATAGTCGTTATGATGGATTTTTTAAATCTATACTTAATTTGTTGTGGTATATATTGGAACATTGTTAAATTAGACCTAGATAAATCTACGTTAATATTCTGTTGGTTGAAAAGGGAGAGCATAAAAAAGTCTGGGGCACTTGAGTTATTTACGCTCTCTATCTCCTGCAGGGAGATCTGCTGTCACCATGTCACGGCGTTTGCTGCGCCGCGTGTTTCACTCGCAAAATTTCGACGGTGCGCGCCTCGTCCAGCACGCGATAAAAAATAATGTAGTTCCGATGCGCGACCAGCTCGCGCACATAATCCGGCAGGCCGGGCCGCCCGGTGCGGCCAAGCTCCGGGTGCTGCGCAAGCGGCAAGGTCTTGTCGCGTAGCTCCTGACCGAAGCTGCCCGCCCTGGTCGGGTTGTCTTTGCCTATGTATCGAACAATGGCGCGCAAATCCTCGCGGGCCTTCGGTCGCCACTCGATGCGGTAAGGGGTCTTTGCCTTCGCCATAAATCAGCCAGCCGCGCTCAAGCGCGCTTCCTTTTGGCGGGCTTGTGTTCGGCGGCCAAGGCGGCAATATCGGCGTCCATCTCGGCCATAACCTCATCGTGTGAAAGATTCGGGCGCGGGTCGTCGATAGCATCCTGAATCTCGGCGGCCAGCCACTCCGAGTAGGCGGCGGCTTGGTGGGCCTTGCGCATTGCCTCGGCCCGGCCACGATTGCCGGCGGTTTCTTCTTTCTCGTCCGGGTTCCACTCACTGGCGTCGAACTGGCCGATGGTGATGCCTACGCCGCGCAACACGTTCAGGGCGGCAATGGGGTTGCCGAAACGGCGCGGCTCTTGGCTGCGGGCCTTCGCCAGCACAGCGGCGGCACCGCTGCGGGTTGCGATCTGCACAAGGAAGGTTCCGCCTTGCCCTTTCAGGGTCACACCTTCCACGCCGCCGGCATCGCTTGCGGCGCGTAGCTGCTCAATGGTCATGCTTTGCATGATTAACTCCTTATAGGGTGATGAAAGTAACAGGGTTGATTGTGCATGTTTTCTAGGAAACGTGCAAGCACCTAGACAAATCGGTGGTACTGACCTTCGTCTTTCTCGGCCGTTCCTTAAGGGCTGGCTTCAGGCTTTTTTTCCGACTGCTGCCCGGTCTTCATTGACGGCTTTATGCAGTCGTCAAAATAGGCGCCGGGGGGCACAGCACGTTGTTCACTCTTTGATTTGTGCGGATTGCAAGGTTGTCCCATGCCATTATTCTTTTCTTACAAACTGTTTTGATTCTATTTTTGATGTATATTATCATCAATATGTGAATCAAGGAGGTTATATTATGCGAACTACTGTCACGATTGATGATGCGTTGTATGCACAGGCACTAGAAATGGCCGATCCTGGCATGGATAAGGCTGATATTTTCCGTGAAGCGGTGAAAACGTTTGTTCGGGTGCAGGCAGCAAAAAGACTGGCTTCGCTCGGCAGCACATCACCTGATATGCAGATAGTTCCCCGTCGCCGGGAGGAGCCATCCGCATAATGACTATTTTAGTAGATACGTCCGTCTGGATTGACCATTTCAAAAACAGGAATGACGGATTGATCCAGTTGTTAAGCCGGGATCTGGTTCTGATTCATCCAATGATACTGGCTGAAATAGCCTGTGGTACTCCTCCGGCACCAAGACTGCGAACGCTTGGAGATCTGGGGCTGTTACCACAGAGTCATCAGGCCACTATCATCGAGGTAATGGCATTCATTGAAAACGAAAAGTTGTACGGCCTCGGATGTGGTCTGGTTGATATTACATTGCTGGCATCAACCTTGATAACACCAGGGGCAAGGCTTTGGACGCTGGATAGACGACTTGAGAAGTTGGCTAAACGTCTTAATGCGAGTTATCAGCCGATTCATTGACAGAATTTAAACCGCTCTGGAAACCACCAGAAAACCGGCCGGTTTTCTGGTGGTTTTCTCATTCTCAGGAAGGGTGGGCGGGCAAATCAGTAATGTGGTTTGATTCTCAGATAAAGTGATTTGGAACGGCTTTTCATTCTCACGCAATGTGGTTCAGAAAAGGGCATTTATTGCGCATCGGGGCAATCATCATTGCGCGTCACTACAGCTAGGAGCCGGGAAATATCGCGCATTGCGCACTGTAGACGTCAGTTTGTACAAAAAATAGCCTTCGTGGGATATTTTGTGCGCCGGGCAAAGGCTCGGCCTTTGAGACCATAGATTTTTATGCTCTACAAAGGAAATCGCTGATAAGATTTCTTCAAAGACTTAGACCATCTGATTATGCTTCAGATGATGGGAAATGATGAAATCATACAGCTATGTTCGTCAGTCATGGCGCTGTTCTGGTGTTCCTGCTGTGTATTTTCCTAGTCTACTGGCGCGGGGTAGCACTGCTGCCAGCAGTGGGCCTGCTACGCTTCTGGGATAAAAAGTTATATATTTATTTAACTTTTTAGTGTTGCCGCCTGGTTTATTTCCCTGTTGGATGTTATATTTATATATAACTTTTATGGAGGTGAAATATGCATACCACTCGTCTGAAGAGAGTCGGCGGTTCCGTTATGCTGACCGTTCCGCCGGCGCTGCTGAACGCACTGTCTCTGGGATCAGATAATGAAGTCGGCATGGTCATTGATAATGGTCGGCTGATAGTGGAGCCGCACAAGCGCCCACAATATTCGCTTGCTGAACTGCTGGCACAGTGCGATCCGGATGCCGAAATCAGTGCAGAAGATCGTGAATGGCTGGACGCGCCATCTGCAGGCCGGGAGGCAATCTGATATGGAGAGAGGGGAAATCTGGCTTGTCTCACTCGACCCTACCGCAGGCCATGAGCAGCAGGGAACGCGGCCGGTGCTGATTGTCACGCCAGCGGCCTTTAACCGCGTGACCCGCCTGCCTGTAGTGGTACCCGTTACCAGCGGTGGTAATTTTGTCCGTACCGCTGGCTTTGCAGTATCGCTGGACGGTGCCGGTACACGTACAACCGGCGTTGTGCGCTGCGATCAGCCGCGCACAATTGACATGGGCGCACGGGGCGGAAAGCGGCTTGAGCGTGTGCCTGCAAAAATCATGGATGACGTTCTGGCCCGACTGACCGTAATTCTTAGTTGAATCAATAACGTGAATATGTTGCCGGCATTGCCTGTTCCTGAATAGCTGCAATATACTGTATGTATAAACAATATTAGGAGGCTAATTTTATGGCGCTGGCGTTAGTTTATCCCCTGCCTTCTGATGAAGGCGACTCATTACCTTTCTTTGCCGAGTCCGTTGCGGCCGGTTTCCCAAGCCCGGCAGCCGGCTATGAAGCTAATGAACTCAACCAGCCTGCGGAAATCAGTAAATTGCCTCAAATAGACGCGTTAAGAGCAAAAGGTATACCTTTATGGATACCGATCATCCTATCGGCCACAGCCCGATCACAATAGGTTCCAGTTCCGGTGAATCAAGGTTGAGCCGACTTAATTGGCTATTAACCTTGGGCCGGTTGAATCTGACGGCATCAAGCGCCTCAACCAATGGACGGATCTCTCCGACCGTGGTCGTATCATCAGCATGAATAATCGCGTCAAGCAATGCCAGTGTCTTATCAGTTTCATCGGCTAACGTCGCGCCGGGCATTCTGTTTCCGGCCAGACAAAAAGGAGACTTCAGGTGAGAATTTTCGAGAATCGTTTCAATACGGATATCGTGAAGCCAGTGCTCGAAAAAGTTGTACTCGTAGGTAAAACGGTCACCGGCATCAAATTCAAAGTCACCCAGCGTAATTTTGTAGGGGTTATCAGGAAATCCGATCCCGCCGGAGTAGGAAATGCCGTAATTTTTGCCCTAAATACGGAATTGATGCAGATGATCATCCTGCCATCCCTGCACGATCTGAATGATATAGTGCAAAGCCGCTAAAGAAGTCTCGCCTGACAATCTGAATCGGTACCAGACCATTGGGCTGATACCTCGGAGGGCTACTTTCACAATATAAGATTTCATGGGGAGGTGTCTGATAGAATGATGTTCCTTTGCTCATTCTATCGTTGATTTAACACCGTGCACCACAGATTTTTATGGTCTCGATAATCAGGAATGGGAGATTCCATTCCTGAGCTATTTATGTTTAACGATTTGCTGCTTTCATGCGTAATGCCTGTTTTTCTGTATCACTGATAAAAGCAGTTTCCAGCCCATTTATCTGAGCCTGACGAATTTGAGCAATAGATAAACCTGCGGCAGGGGCGGCAATTTCATATTCATGGCGGATGTCGATGCCTTCAACGGCTGGATCATCGGTATTAATGGAAGCAAGAATACCTTTTTCCAGGAATTGTTTGAGTGGATGGTCCAATAAAGAATTGACGGTGCTGGTTTGAAGGTTTGAGGTTAAACAGGTTTCAATACCAATACGGTTTTCAACCAAATAATCCATCAATACGGGATCAGTAATGGCTTTTACCCCATGACCAATACGCGTGGCTCCTAATTCCCTAATGGCTTGCCAAATACTTTCAGCGCCAGCGGCTTCGCCGGCATGGATAGTTATATGCCATCCAACATCACGGGCTTTGGTAAAATGAGATTGGAAAAGATGGCCGGGAAAACCTAACTCGTCACCCGCGAGATCCAATGCAGTAATATGTTGCTGGTGAGCTAAATAACGTTTCGTAATTATGCTACACATAGCCTTCTTCAACCCATTGTTATACATAGAATTATGAGTGGTATAAGATTTAGCACTATTTTGAAATCTTATTTAGTAGGCTAGTTAATTCCTGAGTACAGGCTTGTTCACCAAAAGTTCTGCTCAAAATTCCGATAAGATGGATGTCGATACCGTTATTTTGACGGGCAGAACGGATACCATCAATAATTGCCTAATGCTATAATAGATATAACTTAGTCCATATTGTGGTTTGTGACTTTTGGCGATTGATCAGATCGCAAATATCGGACTGAGCTCCCTTCAAGTTATCTACTATTTCGAAATAATGAAATGGACACCTCTCAAAACAGGTTCCACCGAAATCAGTTTTCAATATGTTTCCTCCTATTCACACCAGTAATGGTGGTACGATAACTGTGATGGAAAATAATATGTTTAATATTTTACGCCATAAAATAATTAAATTTAATATATGGATTATAAATTAATATAATCATGGAATTGGTTTTTTTAATGAAAATGTTATCACAATTTGAAAATTGTATTTCTTAAAAATTTCATGGGTTAATTAGAGAAAACTTATAATAATTTTATGGAAATGCTTATAAGTGATTTATTATTGATAGGATATCATGTTAAATGATAGGTATAGATGTATATTTTTATAAGAAAAAGTGATTTTAATCTATGAATTGGATTTTTATTTTAAATATTTGATTGTTTTTTGAAATTTTATACTTATAATGAAGACGTATTGTAAGTGAGCTAATAAGTATTTACATTTATCTATTTCAATTATGTTGAGAAATATTAAATAGCATTTCGTAATACCGATACAGTAGTCAATTTGATTAGTGTCTGAGTAGTGGAAGTTTGATGCCTGATAAACAGCACTAATTCATGGTCTTTCTATAGCTCGTACTCCTTATTGTACAAGTCATTTTGCAAAGTGATCTACTATTTTGAAAGCTTATTTAGTGAGTATTAGTCTGAAAATGGAGGTGAGGTGAAAAAGTCAAATATTCTAATTGTTGGTTGTGGTTATGCTGCAGACTTCTATGTGTCAAATCTTAATGACTATGAGTGCCTAGATATTGTTGGTTGTGTCGATAGAGATAGCAATCGACTTGAAGCTTTCTCAAACTATCATAGTTTCGATACTTACTCTTCGGTAAGCGATGCGTTAGAAAATGTAAATGTTGACATATTGCTAAACTTGACGAATCCAGAAGAGCACTACAATGTGTCATTGGAAGCTGTGGCTAATGGAATTTCAGTATACAGTGAAAAGCCATTTACTATGGGCATTACAGAATCAAAAAAATTGCTAGAAGTTGCCAAAAATAATAACTGTATTATAACCAGTGCACCCTCCTTATTATTAAATCCCCCAATCATCAAGGTAATAGAGATATTGAGTTCTGGCGAAATTGGAGAAATACGTTTAATTAAGAGTGCTATTCATGAGGGACCAGTTCATAAAATGAACTTTGGTAGTTGGATCAGTCCTTCAGGAGCACTTTGGCCTGCAAAGAATGAATTTGAAGTTGGTTGTGGTTTTGAACATGGTTCTTATGTGATTGATCTAATTCTGGCTTTAATGGGGACGCCAGATAGCATGAGCTATAGCTCTGCCTTAATCTATCCAGATAAATAAGTTACAGATTCACCTGCCCCTGATTGGATTGATCTTACTTTGGAATATAGTGATAGTAGAAGAGCAAAAGTTGAGCTTAGCATTGTTGAAAGTGAGGATCATAGTTTTCGGGTGATTGGAGATGAAGGTGAAATAATAGTTGAAGATTTATGGATGGCGAATTCTCTAATAATTTTAAGGAAGAATAAAGAAGATAAAATCGATCGCCCAACAGAACATTTCTCTCGAAGAAAAACGATTCACCCCCACAAGATAGACAGAAGATATGATGATACTCACTTTATTGATCAAGCTACTGGAGTCTTAGACTTAGTCACTTCACTAAATTATAAATTAGAACCTTTACTTGATATTAAACGGTCTTTGGAGTCTATCAATATCATAGAAACAATAATGACGAATAGTAAATTTAGGCCGCTGACTAAAATGAATGAGACGTTATTAGATATCGAATTATTTTCATCAAGGATAAGGAGATTCTTTTTATGATAACTCTAGGGATTAGCGGTAGTTTCGAAACGTTTGAAACACCTGTTATTGGGGATATACCAAATTGGTTTGGTCATGATGCCTCTGCTGCAATTATTAAAGATGGTAAGATTGTTGCGGCTGTGGAACAAGAGCGTCTGGATAGGATTAAACACTCTAATCAGTTTCCTATTGATGCCATTGTTGAGTGCTTAAAAATAGCACAAGTTAAAATAACTGATGTTGACAAAATTGCATTTTATTTTGAAGAGTTAAATACAGACACTGGACTTGGCTTACAATATATTGAAAGAAAAAATCTCGAGGTCGAAACTTCTAGAGGTTTAATTAACAAGATACTTGTGCGTAAATTTGGTGAAGAAGTTAAAGATATCCCAATTGAATATGTACGTCATCATGATACCCACGCGATCATGGCGGCTGAAAACTCTGGCTTCGATAGTTCATTAGTTGTCACAATAGATGGAAATGGGGAAGATGAGTCTACATCAATCTACTCATATATCGATGGGGTTGTTAGAAGTATATATAGATATCCAGTTTCTTCATCACTAGGAAGATATTACCTCGATTGTATATATTTACTAGGATATGAACGATTTGATGAGTATAAGGTAATGGGGTTGGCTTCCTATGGAAAACAAAATCAATTTGATGAACTTTTCGAAGAGCTTATAAATTTTGAAGAAGGTGGAAAGGTTTCATTTAATCATACAAATATACCTGCTTACTTTTTAGATAGAGGTATTTTGCCAAGAAGAGAAAATGAATATATTTCAGAAAGTCATCAAAACTTTGCGCATTCCATACAAAAATACCTGGAAAAGATGGCATTCCATATAATATCTTTCTGGTCAAAGAAGCTAAATCAAAGAAATCTATGTCTCAGTGGTGGGGTAGCTCTAAACTGTACATTGAACGGAAAGCTCGCTTTCAGCGAATTGTTTGACAATATTTTTGTTCATCCTGCCTCACACGATGGTGGAAGTGCTGTCGGTGCAGCTATGTGTGCAATGTATCCTGACGCTAGGATTAATGGAAATAAACTCGAGAATGTTTATTTAGGACCTGATATAAATAGTAAACATGCGCTTGAAATAATAGATAGAAATCAAGATATCATAGAAATTATTAATACTGAAGATAAGTTTAAATTTCTTGCGAATGAAATTAGTAATGGCAAGATAATAGGATGGGCTAGAGGTAGAATGGAATATGGTCCAAGAGCTCTTGGTAGTCGTAGTATTCTAGCTGATCCCAGACCTATTGAATCAAAATATAGAACTAATCGAATTATTAAGCAGCGAGAGTCCTATCGCCCATTTGCACCCATGGTGTTGGTGGATGAAATTTCAGATTGGTTCCTAGTTCCAGATTGTAAAGTGAACTTGGAGTATATGGTATTTAATCTTCCAATTGTTAAGGAAAACCAACAAAAACTTGCAGCTATAACACATATAGATAATACAGCGAGAGTTCAAGCTGTTGGAGAATATAATAAGGACATCTACCAGCTAATAAAGAATTTTAAAGAAATTACAGGGGTTCCTATTTTATTAAATACCTCATTTAACGTAAATGCGGAGCCAATTGTATGTGACGCGTATGATGCTATACAATGCTTTTTACTTACAGACTTGGACTATTTGGTTGTCGGCGATTTCATTATTAAGAAAAGAATTTGTGGTGATAAGCTATACGAGTTATTGCGACCAATAAAAAAAGAGTTTGTAACTACCATCAAAAAAACTACAAATGAATCCTGTTCATATTACATCAATACAGCAACATATAGCGAACGGGTTACAGAGACAGAGTTGTCCTGTTTTGATGTCGCTGATGGCATTAAAACAATTAGTCAACTTCTATTTGATGGACGTATTCGAGAAGGCGATATCATAAGTGCCTACAAACGGTTGTTAAGCAAAAGGCTATTAAATTTGGTGTTATAGGAGGATGCATGAAACCTTTTGAGATGAATTGGCCGGTGTGCGATGTTGACCTACTAACTGATGTAGAAGGAGCACTTAGATCTACGCGTTGGACGTTGTCAGGCCAGTCTGAGACATTGCCACACTTTAGTACTCTTTTCTCAAGAAGATGGGCAGACTACATAGGTACTAAACACGCTATTCCATGTACTTCTGGAACGGCGGCGTTATCCATCGCGCTTGAAACCATTGGTATCTTGCCTGGAGATGAAGTCATAGTACCAGGTATGACTTGGGTTGCAGTTGCCCAAGTTGTATATAATCTAGGGGCTATTCCTGTTTTGACTGATATTGATCCTTTAACCGGACAAATATCAGAGAAGGCAATACGAGAGAATATTACCCAGAACACCAAAGCCATTATTTTGGTGCATGCTTATTGCGGCATGGTAGATGTGAAAAAAATTGGTTCTATTGCAAATAAATATGGTTTAAAAGTTATTGAAGATTGTTCACAAAGCCATGGGGCAACGTGGAAATCAAAGAAGGCTGGTTCTTTTTTTGACATATCTGTATTTTCTACCCAGCAATCAAAACTACTTACTAGTGGAGAAGGTGGGATTATTGCTACTAGCTCGGATGTTTACTATTCTATAATACAAAATTTGATGATGGATGGGAGAGCTAAAACTGATAGCGTAAATCCAAGAAATCTTATGGCTATTTCCGGTAATGGAGAAGTACAAGGAAGGAACTACAACATTACTGAGATGCAGTGTGCTATTTTGTTAAACGGTCTTAAAAGATTAGATGTCGAGAATGAAAAGCGACGTTTAAACGCCATGGTTCTTGATGATTGCCTTAGAAAAAATAAAATATGCAATATCCTTGACGCAGACGCAAATATTGATCAGAGAGTATATTGGCGTTGTGTCGTTGACTTCAACTGCGAAGTTAAAGGTGAACAAGCACAAGCAATATCGAACTATTTCTCAGAGAAATATCGAGTACCTTTTGAAAGGCTTGATAAACCTTTAAATAACAATCCACTCTACCAACCAAGTCGAGTTGATAGAAACAAGTATTATAGGCATTTCGAAAGACTGAATAGTATAAATTATAGGCTTCCAGGTGCTGGGAATTTTTACAATCGAACAATGGCGTTCCCTCACCAAGTGTTACTTCAGCCGAAGGATTGGATAGTTGATTTTGCAAAAGAGATAAATGAGGTTGTGCATAAATGTCAAGTTGGTTTGTGATTCCTCATTATGCAAAGAGCAAGCGAGATAATGATTATCTGGTTGAAACCTTATTTTCAATACATGCTCAGTCAACCCCAGATTGGTGCGTTGTAATAGTGGATGATAATTCAAGTTTCTATGAGCAATTGAATACCAGAATAAAAGACTACTTGCCGAACGATATAATTGATAATAGATTTCATTTTATAGTTAACGAGAAGAGGGGGGAGGTATCATCAGCAAGAAATATTGGTGTCAAATATGCTCACAAACACGGTGCCAATATCATTTTTTTTCAGGACGATGATGATATTTCGCATCCATATCGTATAGAGAAAACGTTATGTGCCGCAGAACAGATTAATCAATCAGACTTAATTATTAGCACAACCTTTACCGGAATCGATGAAAATGGTAATTCGGTTTCTCTCGAAAACTTTAGGAGTGATATGCTCGACGTCGCTGTTCAGCATAGTCGGTA
>NZ_JAJAFZ010000098.1:0-10646 GCF_025384895.1 Photorhabdus kayaii | reverse complement strand
TATTTCCCTTCATTGAGGAAGATAAACCAATTGTTGATTCACTAATGCCCACGTGATCCGGGCATTCTTATTGGCTGACGCCACTACCGCCTTATTGACACCACTACGTTCTATCAAACCCTTTAGCCAGCGTTGTAATTCATTACATTGTTAGTCAGGTCGTCTGCTGAGTTGATACACGACAGAACAGGTACCGTGGATCAGTATTCTCCGCAAATAAGCATTTCCCTGTTTACTGATATCTAGTCGCTGGGTTTTTCCTCCACTGCTATGCTTTTTTGGCACCAGCCCCAGATAACTGGCAAAATGGCGACCGTTTTTAAACTCTTGACTGTCACCCAACGCTATCATCAGGGCGGAAGCGCCTAGTGGTCCGATATCCAGCAGTGTTAACAATCGGCAGACATCCTCATGCTGGGCATTCAGATGATCAAAGCGTTTATCCAGTTCTTTCAGGCTCTGTTGAAGGTCTTTCAGTTCAAACAGCAACTCCTGAAATAATTGACGGCTTAATACCGTCAACTCATTCTCTGCATTTTTCAGATGTTCCGGTAAACATCGCTCTCCCTTGTGAGCACTTTCAGGCATGGTAATGCCATACTCCAGCCCCAACCCACGTATTTGGTTAATCAGCGCAGTTCGGTTTTTCATTAGACGCTGACGAACCCTGTACAGGCATTGAATACGCTCAAGTTTTGTTAACCATGATAGCTCGTCGTTGCTGTGTATGGTCATTATTGCCCTCTTATGTTCTATCTGTCTGTCAGCCTTTCGCTCCACGGTCATTACCCACTTTGACGCTACTATGACTGATTCCACTTACTGATATTCATTTCTCAGGCCCTGTGTTTGGCACTTGTGCCCGAAATACTCACTCCATTGAGAAATATCAGGATCTCCTAGGTTCTGCACTGTTCACTACAAACTCGCCGACACCTGCGGTGCCGGTGTGTGCTGCTTAATGGGTATTTGCCAGTATGACCATTCAGACGCTGCTGCCTGCTAGCTGGGCAAAACTATCGGCACACACGATCAGGTGTATTTCGGAGCTATCACATTCACCCTTTGGTTTCGGCTCGAATGTTTCGCTGTCTACGCTTCGTCTCCTTTGTTACCGCCGGACACGCAAGACTCGCTACGTAGTGGTCTGGCTAACCCCTTTCTACGATGGGACTTTCACCCGCAAGATCAATATAGCTTTGCCCAGCGCATTGTCCATTTCATTATTTCTAGTGATCTTTTAAAGTCATTTTCGTACAGAGTGTATTTTGTTCTTTCAATATTTGTTCCACTCTTTAATATTTTCTTTTTCAATCTTAGAATTCTAAGTAGCTATTTAGGGAGGCTTTAATATTTTGTAATTAGTGGTTGTTCCTTGAATCGGGCCAAATAGTGTTTTTGTTTTAACTTTGATGAATTCTTTAGCATCAATATTTTCACAAACAATTATGCCTAGTTTTTCTAAAATTTTGGTGCAAAGATCTGCAATCTTGCCGATTTCTGAACCAGAAAACATATGGATTTGTAGTAGTCAATAAAAATTGGCCACGGTTGTAGAGTTTTTCTAATGTAACCGTTCGTATTCGTTGGAGGTCGGACCACCATTATATTGATTCTGCCTGAGTTAGCTATAATAACCAATGACATAACGAATGATTTACCGAGTTCCGGTGGCGATGAGCGATGACCTGCGTCTGCAAAATCTGTTTTTAATGATATGGAGCTGAGTATTCAGCTGTTTCATAACGCTATTTCAGAGAGGTGATCTCTGAGCAGTTGAAAAGCATCGGTATTATTATTCTGCTGATTGAAAAGATGCTTATGCGCTTCAGTTAACTGGTTGTAGAACTGCTCTCCATCTGTTACTTTTAAGATCTGCCAAAGGTCAGACCAGATTTCTTCCTTACTACACATTAACGGCGTATGGGAAATAGATAGCCCTCGTGTAGTGCCTGAAAAAAAGACCACCTCATTATTTTTTGTTCTAAGCGCTAGATGATTGGTGAAATAACATTCACGGTTATCTTTTCCTGCTAACAGATTAATAATTCCCTGAACGCCTAATGAAGATAAAATGTATTTAGTATACAGGGAGGGAAAACCATTAAGAGCATCTATATGGAATGAGCTGTCCTCAATAAAAACATAGGAATAATCGACGTGTGGGATTTGGTTTAATTTAAATAGTAGATTTTCCCGAGTATCTTCAGTTTGTAATTCCTTAAAATCGAAGCTCTTATGAACCAAGTTTATGTCAGCATAGCTGGAAAAAACAGATTGGGCATAAGTATATTTCTTTGTGTTGGAAGTGTAAAAAGAGAGGTTCATAATCAAGTCGCAATTCATCTATTTTATGTTTAGCATGAAAACTATTTAATCTCGCGGAGGCGCAATAAACGCCCGCATTCCGGAAAATTTTTTGCCAATTTCAGATCATCCCTTTTCACGATGGTACAGCACACCTAAAAGTCCAAGAGCGGTACATGAATTGCCGTAAACTAGAAGTGTTAAAAAGCTTATATGAATACCGACTCAATGCAAGTAGGTAACCTATTTTTTTGACAAAAAGTAGTCGCAAATATATATTCGGCTTCCAAGAGCCCTAGTGAAAATCCGCACTCTCTACCCTCATCACTCGAACAGCCTTGGTAAGCTATGGTTTTTTCTAGGTTCACAGAGAGTCGGTACTACCTGTCGATATATCAAATTATGGACTTCCACTTTAACCACATGATTCACTTGTTATCGGGGTTTATAAACCATTTGGTGGTAAATCAGCACCCACGCGATCCGGACATTTTTATTCGCTAACGCAACCATGGTCTTATTCACCTGTCAATACTTTGTACCTGTATTTCGTTACCCACACGAAATGATATTCAATCTGAAATACCGTGTGGCTGCCATACCTTCAATCCATATTGCACCTCTCGTGCAACATAGTATTGCAGCTAAAGCTGACCGACTAAAGTCGGTAGTTTTAACCGTTATATGGAAAATAAATTACTCCTTTATCTACAGCGCTGGAAATATATTAATAATATTGTTCCATTTCGCCAAGGCAATAAACAAATCTTGTTGAATTACATAGCATAGTTAATCAATTCTCTTTAACTTGTAGTTAGAGGTCATTTCCAAATTGTCTGACACAGTTATAACTAGCTTTGTGGCAATTTCACCCAATTTCATCATCAATGACTGACGAATATACTTTACTGTTATATTTTTTTCAGTGATACATTGCAGATAACATCCGACCTTATCCGCAGATACTTTGCATGTGATAACGCCAGAGATAGATAACGCCTCATTTTCAATTTCAATAGTACTTGTTCTTAAACCTAATATCTTTATTTGAGAGTCTATTCTGCCTAATACATATAGAAATCCATTGCTGTCTAGGTAGCCAAGATCTCCTGTAGCCAGTTTTCCATTGAAGTCTTGACGGGTTATAATTTTAGACGGATTTAATGAGATAGTACCAAGCGCAACATTCTTGCCAGAAACTAGAATCTCTCCTACTCCTAGCGCATCAGGATTTTTTATAAATATTTTTGAGCAAGAGATTGCTCGACCAACAGAATCCTTATTATCTGGCTCATCATCAGGCAACAATATACTCACTCTTTTGCATTCGGTAAGGCCATACATTGCATAAAATTCGGCATTACCCAATATGCTTTTAATCTGGTTAATTAATCCATTTGAAATTGCTTCCCCTGTAGAAGTTATTTTTTTTATTGACTTACCATTAAACTTTTTTCCAGATAAAGAAATGATAGCCGTAACCATTGACGGCACCAGAGGTAAAATCGAAGCATTTACAGTATCAATTAAACTCACTGTAGCAATCGATAATCCCTGATCAATGAGAAAAAGTGTCGCACCGGAATTTTTAACCAACAAGTATTGATAAAAACCATAATCAAACGCCATCGGCAAGAAATTTATTACACGGTCAGATTCGGAATATTTTAATCTTTCCTGTATGCCTGCAACAGCCGAACTGATATTTTCATCAGACAGAAAAACCAATTTTTTCTCACCTGAAGAGCCTGAGGTAAAAAAACATAGTTTAGCCACAGATAACCAATCTGAAATATCAAGCGACTTATTATTTTTGAATTGGATAATTTCTTTCTCTTTATAAACAGCAACAGAGAATGGTAGGGTATTTATTAATAACGCTACCTGATTAAATCCGACAGATGTTGATAACGGTATAAAAGGAATATCCATCAGCCTCGCGGCTTCATAACAAATAATGTAATCTACCTTTTCAGTTGACCAGCAACATAAAGCAGAAATTTTTGAATCAGTAAGAATAGATAATGCCAGAGCCTTACCTTTCTCATTTAAATTATACTTGTTTAACTCAGTACCATCATCGGTTACAATTTTCACAGATATTGCTCCTGCTTAAATAATATTTATCTATCACTTATTCTCAAAACTTTAAAACTCAATTTTCATCGTGTTGAGTGATATTATGAATGCTTTTCCAGCCATGAATAAGATTACGGGCAATCGATGTGGGGTTCTCATATACTGTAAATTTCATACGACTATGCCATCACGCGTTTGCTCAAAGAAGGACAGCTCCGAAGTGGTACTAAGCAACAGCTGGTTAAATACCTCAATAACAGGATAGAATCCAATCATGCCCCAATCAAAAAGCTTGTTGAGGCGACAGATAGTTTCAAATGGCCAAATAGAGCATGGTCAATGTTTCAAGGACTTGAATCACTACGGTAGGTCAATAAATATCAATTTTATTTTTGGTTACACCGTGATGAATAGGCAGTTCGGGTATGGTAAAGCTCAGCTTTTATCAATCGTTTCTTTTGTGTTGAGAGTGCTTTATCATAAATATTTTATTACTTATCCTTGAGCTTTCATGAAGCAAATATTCCCCCAAAGGCCTTAAACTTTGACAAGTTCGTAGATCAACACACTTTTATAATCCTTATCATTTAATTCAACAATAGCTGATTTGGACAAGTATAGGCCGAAGTTGTTCAATGCATCGAACAACTTTAGGTCATTCAAGTAATTATTATTAATATTTATCTTTTCAGAGTAGCTTTCTGACAGTATCCAATTAGCTCCTATGATAGAGCCTCCCTTTCGTAAATTCTTCTCTGCATATTGAAAACATTTTAAAAACGAATCTAAAGAGCCTGAGAGGCTAAAAACTCCGAAACAAGTGATTAAATCAAAATTTCCACTTTCTATTTCCCACTCAGAGAATGCATTTATTACATGATATTTTTTAATCGCATTCTTAGCATTACTATAACGCTCTTCTGCATTGATTATTTTACAACTATTAGCTGCTTGAGAGTAACCTCTTGGAATAGGTAAAATACTGAACTTTTTTTTATGTAGTTCTAAACTAACATTGGAAAAATCAGAAATACTCAAGGAAATTATTTTATCAATAGCTAACGCCCAAAATAAAGATATTCCACCAGAACCAAGATCTAACCAATTCACCGGTTTATCAATTTTTTTTAATAAATCGAAAATCTCTTCGACTCCACAGTCAGGTATAAATCTCTCATAATAATTATTATAAAAATAGTTATTATAATAAATTTCATTATAATCAATTTTCATTTCTTGTGGCCACTAATATTATGTTCGGTGATTTTTTGTTAAGTATTCCAAATTTGTAATCACCGAAACCACATTCAATTTTAAATCCTGAATCTTCTAACAATTCAAATAATTCATGATAATCTATACATCTCATACTTATTTTTGTATAGAAGAAATTTGATGAGGGGTAAACTTTCACTTCGTATTTGAATGAGATTTCAATTGATTTTCGTTTTTCCAAAAATTTAGACTTACTATATCTACTAATGAATTTGTTTTCTAGTTTCCTTTCCCAGTTTAGTAAATAATTATCACTAAAATTTGATACATATGAAGGTAGATCATTAGATGAAAAATTAACTATATCTATAACTAAACTTCCACCTATTTTTAAATTATGGTATGCACTTTTAAATGTTGCAAACAACTCATCATTTGTTTTCAACAGTTGAAGCGCACCTTGAGGAAACCAAATTAAATCCACACGACTAGCTAATTTAACATTCTGCATATCTGAAATGTAAAAATATGTGTCGGCATGGTTACATTTTTTACACCTAGCTTGATTTAGCATTTCTTCTTCTATATCAACTAAATGTAATTCGCTACATAAGTTTGAAAGAAAGGTAATATTTCTTCCTGTAGCACAAGGAATTTCACATATTGACTTTACATTCAATTTTGAAATGCATTGTACAATAAAATCTTCATCATCATTATTGTTATACTCTATATCGTAAAATAAAGCTCGCTCTTTGTAGTTAATAAACTTATGACCCATAATAACCAATGTACTTTTGTAGTGGTCAATAAAAATTGACCACGGTTGTAGAGTTTTTCCCAATATAACCGTTCAGATTCATTGGGGACCAGACTATCATTATATTGATGAGACCTGAGTCGGCCATAATAACCAATGATTTCCCACTGAGCTTTTGTAACCGACACTCATTCTGTTTTTAATCTTCTAAAAAATCGCTCCATTTGGGCTATTGACGCTCCTATATCAAGAATTATTATAAAATCGATTTTAGGTCAACAAAAATAAGTGGCTACCTTGATCGCTATAGAACATCAACTTGCTAGGTTTTCCTCTGATTCAAAAGTCATCGATAGCTGCTATTGCCGCACTTGAGGTTCCCAGAACAAGATAGCCAGCTTGTTGTGCTACAATCGCACTGCCAGCATTCCAGAAGACCGATTTACCGGGTCGTTAATCGCCAGCCAAATGGCCCGGGTGTCCTGTACATCGTTTTTGTCGCTCACCCGAAATGCTCTGACAAACCGCTCCTGAAGCAAACGTACTTCATGTCCTAGCTTTCTCAGCTCCCGTGCCCAATAGTGAGCTCCGCCGCACGCTTCCATGCCAATCAGGCAAGGCTGCCGATTACTGAGGAACGTTAAAAAATCCTGCCGCCGCAGCTGCTTATCAATGATTTCACTGGTGTATTCATCAACAAAATGAATTTGCATCAAATGTTTTGCAATATCGACGCCAAAAGGAGTAAATTTCATGGGTGGATCCTCCAGCCATCAGGGTTCCCGTTTTTAGGTACTATAAGACTAGAAATCTGAGAGGATCCACGCCTCATCTCTCAATTCCAGCACTGTGCCAAAGGCTAAGTGGTTGGGATGAGTGAATAGACCCGCTCAGTCATCTGGGGGCCCCTCCTCAGAACCGGACGTGCGGAACTACTGCATCCGGCTCCTGCTGTTTTGATATAATAAAGATAACCGCCACAATGAGTTCAAGAAAACACGAAAATGATGTTAAATACCGTGACAATATGGATATTTCACATAAATTATTTTTATTAAAAATTACAGCTTTATATAGATCACTCCCCTTTACTCAAATTTAACGCATTAGTTATGCTTCGAGGTGTTTCAAATGTTTCCGGACCTAGTAGTGTATCAGGAAGAATTACATCAAATTCATCTTCAAGTTGTAAAATTAATCGTACTAATGTCATACTATCGATTCCACTTTCATCCAGCCTACCATCTGGATTAACAGTAACACCATGAGCAATTGCTGAAATTTGCGCACAAACTTCTTCTACAGTAATCACTATATAACCTCTTATAAAAAATAATATATATTTCAAAACCATTAGATGATCTTCACGACTGAAGTCGGCCAAACAATCAGTCACTATAAACGGCTTAATGTCCCGCATAGAGGCATGCAATAATTAGATAATATTTTTTTAATCTACAAACTCATATCAATCATTATCTGAGCTATCTGCTTTAAATCGTCTTCTTTATGTGCCACAGAAGAATGTGCCCAATTCATGATGATAATATTATTTTCAACATAAAAAATAATTGATATATGAGAATACGCTGAGTGATCAATAGGAATACATGAAGGTAATTTAGTTACTCTTGATATTTTTTTTGTATTGCTGTGTTTTCCCGAAAAGTGACCTAGAAAATCTACTTTAAACTGCGGAGTAGGAATACTTTCAAAAAGACGTCGTTCATGCTCATTCCTTCCTTTAAAACATCCTAGTAGATAACCATACTTAGGTGGTGCTGTTGCTCTTATTTGTGCTATTTTTTTTGCACTCTCAAACAGAGAGCCTGAGGACTTATTAATAAGAATAGGCCAAAAAGAAGCATGTGGACCAACAGAATACCTATCTTTAAGAAAATTTCGTCCATTATCCCACAGATCAACAGATAAAGAAGAAGAGGAAGACATAAATTCAGAAACAGCCAAATTAAGCTTAGCCAACAGAAGGTCAATTAATGTAACAGAAGTTCCTATTAAAGAAAGAAGATATTGGCTAGCTGAATGTGAAAATTGGACTTTCCAGCTTTTCCTAGTTGCAGGCTCAGGTTCAATATACTGAAATACCGGAAGATGAACAGACTTACTCCAATCAGTATTTAGCCAATAGGAAGTATCTTTATAAAAATTATTATGTAAATAGTGATTAACTTCAGCTGTCCAATCTATAAAACGGCAATTAGGTAAGGAGTGTTTTTTATTATAGAGTAATTTCCATATACAGGACTCTATATTTCTTAGAGATATCTTGTCATAGACAAGGTGATTTCCTAGAAAAAGAAGGTTATATTTCATATTTTTTTTGATTAATAAAAAACGAACCAATGGACCTTCAGATATATTAAGATGATATTCATAGTTACGCAAAACCCTATGAGCTACATCCATAACTCTTTTATTTTCATGACACTCTATTTCTGAAAAATATAGAGAAAAATCATTTATATTAAAATCGACATTCCACTCACCGGAAATTTTATTAAACTTAGACTTTAATATAGGAAAAACATCAAAAACACCCAATACTGCCATTTTAACTTGCAAATCGGAAACATCATTAGGTAATTCATAAATAATTCCTATGTTATTCTGCCTAGCAAGAAAAACCTTCTCATTTTCAAGCAAACAATATTGCAAAGGTGCAATATTTACTTTCATTGCGATACCTCCTTTGATGAAATTAAATACTGAACTCAGCTATATCCACCGGACTGAATTTTCCATAATCTACTATATATTCCTTTTGAATTAATCAACTGCTCATGAGTTCCTTGTTCTACAATTTCACCTTTTCGTAAGACTATTAGTCTATCCATTGAAGTAATAGTAGAAAGACGATGAGCAATCATAATAACCGTCCTCCCTCCCATTTTAGATAATATTTCTTTCTGAATAGTAGCTTCTATTTCACTATCTAAAGCAGAGGAAGCTTCATCAAATAAGAAAATTGATGCATTTTTTAGCATTACTCTAGCTATGGCTATTCTCTGTCGTTGACCTCCAGAAAGCTTTACACCTCTTTCTCCAACAAAAGCATCAAGACCTTTACGCTTTTTTTTATCTTCAAGGCTTGAGATAAACTCATCGGCTTTAGCAAGTTTTATAGCCTTTTCAATATCATTCTGACTAATATCGTCCCTGCCTAAAATAAGATTGTCTCGGACAGAACGGTGAATCAGCCCGCCTTCTTGTGTAACAGCAGCAACCCGCTCACGAAGAGATATTTGTGTAACTTTAGCAATATCCTGTCCATCAATCAGGATCCGACCAGTACTGGGATCGTAAAGACGTAAAAGTAAGTTAAAAACTGTTGTCTTACCTGCCCCAGATGGGCCAACAATACCTATTTTCTCGCCAGGTTTGATTTCAAGATTAAAATTTTTTATTATAGTCTTATTTGAATTATAACCAAAAGAAACATTTTCAAAAACAATACTTCCTTTGAATGCTTCTAGTTCCGTTGCTTCATGGCTATCGGTTATTTCAATCGGATTTGATACCAGCTTAGCGGAACTTTGAAGTCCACCAATATAACGCATAAGATTATTCAATTGTGATAACAGACTGGAAAGCATTGTATTTAACCGCAATACTAAACCTAGTGCAAACGCAATTGATCCAGTTGTTAAAATGCTATCTGACCAACTGACAAATGACATCCAAGTTATCATAGTTATCATTAAGCCTGATAATAATGTTATTAAACTAGTGGAATTTGCAATACTACTGGTAAGCTGTTTTGTATCTGAATAATACTTATAAAAACTATTTTTGACAAATCCTAAACCTTGAGCATTAGAGCCAAAAAGTTTTAATGTAACTATATTAGCAAAATTATCTACAATTGCTCCTTTTACTTTGGAACCACTATTAGAATGTTGTACCGCGTACTTGCGTATTCTAGGGACATAAAAGAATGCAATAAAAAAATAAATAACAATCCAAATAAGTATTACACCTGCTATGGTTGGTTCAGTTTTCCCAATTAAGAATACTGTGGTTAACGTATATATAATAATAAACCATAGTGTTTGAATAAGTGTATTAATTAAATTTACGATAGAACCACCTGACTCCCAAACTTTGCCTTCTATGGAACCAGCTAATTTACTGTTAAAGAAGTTTAAACTTTGTTGAACTACGTAGGTATAGGCCTGCCAGCGTATCATCATGCCAAAATTAAGTGTAAAAGTTAAATTTTGAATTAACGCTAGTAACCAAGTAAATAGTGTCCTTAAAAATACTA
>NZ_JAJAFZ010000097.1:0-10691 GCF_025384895.1 Photorhabdus kayaii | reverse complement strand
GGCACCCTTCGGGTGCCTTCTTTAGCCCATTGAAGATTCATTAACCAACTCCTGGGATTCGTCTCCTGTTGCACTACTTTCGTATACTGTTAAATCAGCGATACGTGACATGACTGTCATTAACATAGCCCAGCCTTTATTTTGGATCTCAAATAAAGGCTTTCCATCTTCAATATTGTAGTTAGATATGAATTCATAGCCCATACGTACATGTTCATCATCTAGAATACTATGAACGTCAAAGTGAGCTTTAGGAGTAGTATCATCCATTACAGGTTTAATATGTTTGTAGAAGAAAGTAGCTGAGGCTTCAACCACCAAATGAACTAAAACAACTTTTTCTAATTCAGTTGCTGTTGTCATTTTATAAGCGAACCATGAGCTTGCTGCTTCAAGAACTGGATCAAATACAGGTTCAAAATCTATACGGTTATTTTTGATATCACGATTATGTCCGAGTTCTTCTTCTAGATGGGACATTGTAAGTTCTTCGAAAGCATCGTTATGTAATGTTGCAGCACGAGTTAACACCATTTTCTGAAAATGGTCAGACCAAACTTGGAAACAATCGAGAAATCTTTTCTTTGCTTGTGTTTTTTTTAATAGTCCACGATTTACTAAGGAGCAGGTGCGCAAATATCCGTCATGGCTATGCAGGGAAAAATCTGCAAAAAAGAAGCCGAATGTACGGGCGCAGTCATGACCTCAACCAGAGACATTTCTTTTGCCCATACGTGGGAGCCCATGTCCGGATACAGAGCTGCAACTACTCGTCGATATCAGAACAACAAAAGCCTTGTAAACTGAGATGCGTTCATACAGGGGAGGATATTAACTCTCAGCTTTCAATAAACCTTTGGGAAGGGGTGTCGTCAGTCAGTGTTTGTAAGTAATCTACACAGGTAAGTTTGCTGATATTATCCCCGTTTGCTAAACGGTATTTTAACCAATTGATAATTTGTTCCACTAATTGTCCCTCTGGCTTATCCAGTTTCTCAGCCAATTTACCGTGGTTTTCCCAGCAATTATCACTGATCGCAAATGCTATCCCTTGCAGGGCGTAATCGGAATGGTGCCAGGCATGCAATAAATGACTACCCAGAATAAAGGGTAATTCACTGCCACCTTGGCCGCAATTTTCAGGCCGATAATAAATCTGCGGTTCTGGCATATCGATCATCAGCTCACTCACCGGTGTCAAAAATGCTGACCAATCGCTGACTATCATTGCCGGTAATAACAGACTGAGGATACGCGGGTCCATACTGCGAAAAATCACCGGTTTTTCTTGCAAAATCACCTGCTGGCGCGAACGCCAATGATTAAGCTGCTGTATCCATGATTGATCACTGCGGTAAGCCCAACCCCAACTGTTATCGCTCAGAGTTTGGCTATCAAGCCAATGAGCTATCGTTGACAGACAGCCTGACTTGGGCTGAACCAGCCAGGGACTTTGCGCCAGCATGTGATCCAACGGTGTATTGCTGTATAGCGGGAAAGCCTGCTCTACCCAGTCGTTGCGATAAAAGAGCGCAGCCGGGTTAGGTTCCGCGAGTGAATTGAGCATAAAGAAAACCGATGGTTTGTTAGGGATACTCAGCCACTGTTGCCAATTTATTGACTTGTTCATTTATCCTCCGGATTATCAATAACCCAATTTGTTTCCTGTTGAGCCAGCACAGCACAAAACGGTTTGGTAGGGAATTTAACCCCCGGCAGAGGCGCAACCCCTTCCGGCAGTTGCAGAGACAACCCACGGCCAGTACCGGCAGAACCTTGCCCGACTGATAAATTCGGGGAGGTTAGAATACCGCCGGGAGTTAACCGGATAAAATGACCACCGACTTTTAAAGTAATTTCTGACGCCGCTTCCATCACCATTTTACCGCCGCTTTTCAGGTGTGTTTCCTGACCGCTTTCAGCCACCAACGCATCGCCGGTCTGTAAATGTTGACTGCCTGAGATACGGTGTGAAACATCTCCATCGGTGCTGTATTTCCCCGATCCCCTGATATGTTGATGATCATCCACTGAAATTTCGCTATAGCGGTTATTATCGATCCGCTGTTTATGGTCATGTTTAATATGCCAATAAGCGTCGTGTTGAATATGGGCGGTCAGATCTTTCTGCCCGTGCAGGTAAATCTCTTCCCGGTCTTTCTCATCTTCAAAGCGCAATTCATTAAAACCTTCCCCTTTATGGGTCTGGGTTTTAAATGTCGTGCGGGTCTTTTCAGCGGGTAAATTTAACGGGGGCCGGTTTAAACCGTTGTAGGTGCAACCGGTGACAATCGGACGATCAATATCGCCGTTCAGATAGGAGACAATCACCTCCTGACCGATACGGGGAACCGCCATAAAACCGTAACCGCTGCCATTCCAACCTTGGGCGAACCGTACCCAACAGGAGGCGTTTTCATTGGCTTTATCATAACGATCCCAGTGAAAATGGATGCGGATACACCCCTCTTCATTGACATAAATCTCTTCCCCTTCCGGGCCGACCACGGTTGCCACTTCATCACCGTCCGCCAGCGGTTTGTAGCGATATAGCGCTCGCCAGTCGTTATAACCCGAAATAAAACTGAATTCGTTATGCAGATAAGATCCTGACTCTCCGCTACCTTCTTGCCGTGCCTGCGGACACTTGCCGTGATGACGGATCGCCACGATTTGCCAACGAGTATTCATGGCATCAACCGGGTGTTCGCTGAGGTCAAAGATTTTACCGGGCATCAGTTTAAAACAGTTGCTTTGCCCGCTACCGGCCTGACGTTGATTCTCAACGGCCTGTTGACGGCGCTGAACAAACGGTTTCGCCTCCGCGTCTTTCTGAAAACGGCCATAGCTTTCAAAAAGCTCAAACAGGGTTTTCTGCCCCTCAACACTGGGATCGATATTGGCCCGGTGTGTCAGGCGGTAAGCGGGATTCTGGGGATTATAGTCCTTATAAATGACCCGCATCGGGGTCATGGAGACGCCCAGACACACCTGATTCATCACATTCATTTCGGTGGCCGTCTCTATCTGCGGGTTGTAGACCAGCGGTAAGTTGGCTGTCATCCCTAAATGGCTGTCACTGAAAAACAGCTTGTCGTCTTCAAACCAGAAATTCAGCCCTTCTTCGGCAACTAACCGGGCAAAAAAGGCATAATCGGACTCCCGTTTTTGCGTCACATACTCCCGTGTGTAATGAAACTCATCCAGTTGGCAATCGAACAGGATGCAATGTTTTTTCAGCAAACTGGTGAGAATTTCCGGCACGCTTTGCCGATGATAAATCCGGCTGTCCTGATTCAAATTCATCCGCCAGAGAGCGGGCTGGACGGTGAGGTAATAAATGGTGCGGTGAGCATGAGTGTCACCTAATACCGCCTGCGTGATAATGCCGCTAACCTGACGTTGCTCAATATCGTTGAAAACCACCCGGAATTTCACAGACTGTAATAACAGTGATTCCAGATCAATATCGGCCCGCTTACTGACCAGCGTTAAGGATAGGGTAAATAATTCGGATAATTCCTCTTCTAGAGAAAATTCAGCTACCGCAAAAGTTTTCTCCGGCAAATCGATAATATGACAAAGAAAGTGTAATCCATCGTTCATATGGACTCCTTATTTCTGATGTTGGTGTTTAAGAAATGGGTGATTAAAATCACTGATAAGATCGATAAGTATTGTTTAATATTTGTCATGGTAAGTTTTCTTCAATTCCTACAGAGGTAGATATTATTTTATCTTCCAGTAGTCTATCGTTTGGCGATGGAGGTCAATTCTTCCATTAGGATATTCAACCCATTCCTTCCCCTTAGTTATAGTAATTTTTGGCATCTTGGTTTCATCTAATTTAGGTTTATAAGTAATTTTCCATTCTGCACCCGGCGTTAACCTCAACCGAAAGGGATACATATCGACCCTACCTTGCAAAAATATACTCTTCGGGAATTGCTCAGATATTTCCAAAACAGGATAAATAACCGGACTAAAATCAATGGTATTTAATGCCGCAATTTCGCTAATATTCGTCTGGGCAGCATCATTAATAAATGCAGTTAAGCCGGTTCCCGTATACGGCACAGCATCTTTCACCAGATGTCGGACATCGGTATACCCCACTGCTACAGAAGCTTGATTGATTTTCCATTTACACCATCCTCCACCATTGAAAGGCAATTTCTCCTGAAAGTAACCGGTTTGTGGATCTGACTTCACATCCAGACGTAATCTATAATAAGTCGGCACTTGATAAGGCGACATACCTGCATCAAACTGATATCTAAGACAATCTTTTGAGATATACTGCGCAGATACATACGGTTTTGTGTATTTCGGCGCAACACCTTCCACCGTAATCAACTGTTTCTTCTCGTCAGGTGAAAAAGGAAAAAGCCAGTCAAAAAAGGTGTCACCAAACGCCCAGTAAATAGAATAGAGAAATAATAAGGACAGCGTTATCTTCAATATTTTCATACGGACAGTTCCTTTTTATCACAGTAATGCTGTAAGGCCAGTATTCCTTATTCTTCCTACTGGCCCACGGTCAATGGTTTTTACTGGAAACTCTGTTAGCACTACTTTATTTTCCAGTAATCAATAGAATCTCTGTCTAAATCAACTCTGCCATCAGGATATTCAACTCTTGAAGGTTCTTTACCTGGTGGGATAATAATTTTAGGCATTTTGGTTTCATCTAACTTAGGTTTATAGGTAATTTTCCACTCCGCTCCTGGCGTTAACATAAACCTGAATGGACGCATTGCTTTCTCACCTCGCAAGTATATTCTTTTTGGAAATTTGTTAACTATTTCCAAAACAGGATAAATAACTGGGTGGTAATCTATAACATTCAATGTTGCAGTTTCGTTAAGATATGTCCGAACCGCATCGTTAATAAATGCAGTTAAACCTGTTCCTTCCGCGCCTTCATCCTGAACCGCATCTTTTACCAAATGGCTGACATCGGTATAACCTACCGTCACAGAAGCTTGATTAATTTTCCATTTACACCATCCTCCACCATTGAAAGGCAATTTCGCCTGAAAGTAACCAGTTTGCGGATCAGCTTTTACATCCAAATCCAACCCATAATAAGTCGGCACTTGATAAGGCGACATACCTGCATCAAGCTGATATCTAAGACAGTCTTTTGAGATATACTGCGCAGACACATACGGTTTTGTGTATTTCGGCGCAACACCTTCCACCGTAATCAACTGTTTCTTCTCGTCAGGTGAAAAAGGAAAAAGCCAGTTAAAAAAGGTGTCGCCAAACGCCCAGTAAATAAAATAGAGAAATAATAAGGACAGCGTTATTTTCAATATTTTCATACGGACAGTTCCTGTTTATCACAGTAATGCTGTAAGGCCAGTTCCCCTTGTTCTTCCTGTTGGCTGACCGTCAGTGATTTTATTAACTGCTTATCCATATCCAGAAAATAGAGATTTCGGTAGTAAACATTGTCAGGGATAAGCATCTTATAACTGTCCATTTTCGCTTTAAATTGACGCTGACTATCCTGATAGACTGTAACCTTATCCGGTTCACATAACTCTCTGAGGCGTTTGTCAATATAACCCGCATATTTATACGAGCTATGGTTAGAAAAACCGAATCCGCCTTTCAAATCAGCACTTCTGTTTTCAACAAACAGTTTGTCTTTTTCTTGTTGACTGAGCTGATTAAACAACGCATTCTGCCGCTCACCGGCCAGCGAAAAATCCTTTTCTGTTTCCTGATTTAACTCAGGAATTAAGTAGAGTTTTGTGGTGTTATCCAATATTTTTTCAGCAACACCGGTTATCAGGGAGGCATTCCGGGCGGAAATCAGCCATTCCGGGCAACTGTTGGCTTGAAAGAAATGAACCACTTTACCATGATGCAAATAGATTTCTTTATTGGCTGTCGCCTGTTTGATTGCCTGAACAATCGGTGACGGTGACAACAACTTCATCACTGCCCAGTCATACCCCGCCGGCGCCCAATAATTGAAAAAAACATTATCCATATCCTGCTCAAATGGCACAGCAGGGATGACATCATCTTCATTGACATGGCGATAGTGGATAATAGAAGACAATTCCTCTACCGCACTGCGGGTTAATGTTCGCGGCATCCCGTAACTGTAGAGACAAGGATTGTGTTCTTTCAGTTGTGCACTGTGCAATAATGCTAATGCCCCTCCCAAACTGTGACCACAGACAAACAATCTTCGTTTTTGAGCCAGCATAATAATATCGCTGAATACTACTTTACTCTTATCACTGGGAACGATTAACCTTCCCCCCAGATTAAATGCCTCCCAAAACCCTTTATGCACTTTACCATGATGAATAAACTCACTGCACAACGCTTTGTCATCATCGCAGCTTAAAGCCAATGGCTGGAAAGTGGCATCAGTCAGGTAATTATCCAGGCTAACGGTTCCCCGCCAACTAATAATCATATCTTTCTTACTGGCGGCATAAAATAGTTTGGTATCACCCTGCTTATTGTTCCCTGCTTGTGAATCAATAAACTCCACCCGGGTATAACGTTCACTAAATGGCACATCACAAACTACAGGAGTCGACGATGCTTTTTCCACCTGATAAGGCAACTTCGAGACATCCACCATTTGCCGGTTAAAAAAGTGAAGTACAGAGCCTTCAATATCAACATCCCCATCAGCATAGGCCAGCACGCTCATTAAACACTGATTATAAGCATTCACAATGGAATACTCCTGCTGATGATGTAGCAGCAGAACCCAAGCCCGAAATGGACACACTTCCAGAACATATCGTCGATTCACCGGATGGACCTGATAGCCTTTTGGCTCCGGGTCTGGGAAATGATAGGGAGGTGGGATGTCTTTGGGGTCCCACCCTTTAATCACCGGCAATCCATCACTAATCTGCCCGATAGTCACATAGCGATATTGATAGCCTTCGGCTTCTGCTTTTGGTTTCACCACCGAAGCCTCTTCACCGCGTTTTTCCCGCAACGGGCGCTGTTCCATCTCATCGGCCAGCGGTTGGGCGCCGATATACAGAGTTACCGGATGGGAAGGCATATCTTCTTCCCTTAGCAATCCATTGCCATCGGTAACCCCTTTACGTCCCAGCAGAGGATTTCCACGGATTTTCAAACGATAAGGCATATTGACCAAGGGTTTCCCCTGTTCATCCACCAACTGAAATTCTATCCAGTTTTTCAGTATGTTTTTACAGTCAAGACAATCGAGTGGGCTTAATTTGCTCATTGATACTATTTCCTTACAATTAACGTTACAGATAGGCTCGCAGCCCGAACATCATGTGTTGAAAATTCCACAGGATTTCTCCCGTCTGACCATCCATAACTTTCATCATCACAAAAGTCCTCATGCTGATGAAAAGCGTCATCAGGCGTGACACCACCAGACTGAACTGATGCATCTCCCCCTGATTGGCATAACAATCCGGGTTCAATGTCAGAACGAGTTGATGGCCCCGCACTGGAACCCCTTTGTCGAGGCGATCTATTGGGATGTTATCCAGCCGAACGATACCGTCGATATGTTCCTGGATACGTTTGCTTAATGACTGATCGGAGGAGAAATCGAATAGCTTGATAAGGTCTTTTAACGAGTGGGTTTGAAAAGCCATCCAGGGTGATACGGAAAGGAAAGAGATGATTGACCAGGCCGATCTACTTATTTGATCCTCCGCCATTGTTGAGTGGCAAGCAGAAGAAACTGGGGTGATATTGCTTACTTTCAGCACTGAGGCATATTCTCCCGGTAGATTAATCTCCCCGATACCTAGGTTGGAGGCCCGTGTTTGATAACCGGTAAATTGACAAAAAATGGATTGTGGCGGCAGGTTATCCGCGGGTTTACCATGACAGTCAAAGAAGTGCAGATGTTGCAGGGTACGCTGCGACATATCGCGTTCGGTCCTAAGCTGATAATAATAAAGAAACTCAGCATCCGGCAGAAAACGAGCGGTTTGGGAGAATTGCTCAATCGGCAGATAGCGGTATGGTTGCCCGCGCTCCTGCTTTGGTTCAGTAGAGGTGCAAACGTGGTTCAGCTTGAACAGTTGTTTAGTCGAATCCAATGGGATTTGATAATGGTTGGCTTCACTGTTTACCGAGATCTTCTCACTCATCGGCTCCAGATGTCTTACCGGCACGCAGTCCAACAGAAAGGTTTGGGAAATATCGTTTAGCATCAGATGACCATCAAACCGAAAAATCAGCTCGAATGTCCGGTCTGCGTTCAACTCCACCAATCGACGATCTTTCTTGATATCAATTGTCACAAAATCATGTACATGGGGCAGGTAATAGTACTCAGTCATCAGTTGCAAGATAGAGTATGGCGTGGTTTTCATCGCCGGCAGGATGGCAACCTGCCGTGCGGTTCCCCACAATGCCGGGACTGGGTAACTGTCATCAAGCCTGATGGTTTTGTCCTGTGTTCGCAAAAAGACATCACACAGATTAAAGTCAAGCCATAAGGCTAATTCAGCGGCTTGCAGACGATCGCTGCCCAGAAAGAAATCTAGCGGTTGGCTGCGCCACTCTGAGGTATTCTCCGAACATTGCAGTGTTAGCGTTATCTCACTGTACTCTGGGGTTGCGTTCAGTTGCCGGTCAATCACCGCCAGTGGTTCGATATGCAGAGGGCAGCAGGTTTCAAAACTGACTTCCTCTTCTCCTTCACCGGCAAAAACCGGCGCTCCTTCGGGTAGCGTCATCGCGCTCAGGTGATGTTTCCCTGTGGGTGAAAATTGAACTATGCTCGTGGGCGGGACCGGGCACATGGCATATGGCCAAATATGAGCCAGCATCCCTGATGTGAGTTCGGGAAACTCATCCTCAATTTTTTCGCGAATACGGGAGGCTGACAGCGCAAAGCCCTGCATCACTCGCTCAATATCCGGATCACCGGCACCTTCAGATAAAAAATCTGCCAGGTGCGGATTTTCTTTTGCGGCTTCCTGCGCCAATTGCCGTATATATTGCAATTCTTGTAGGAATAGAGACTCTTTTTTATTCATAATACACTGTCCTATAAGGTTTTTATCTGGAAAGACGTTTGTGAGGCGATTAGTGTGGCCCCACAGGGGTTTCATATTTTGCCCAGAGTTGAAATAATCAATTCTTTTGCCAAAGAAATAACATAGTAAAAATCCCATCATCACCGATAAAAACAGCGCTTATCGCATGAATAATGGCGAGTTGAATGATAGGAAGACAGAAATCAATCCTGATCAGTTAATCCCCAGGAATAAGGGGAACAGGGGGTAATTTTTTTAAATATAGTCCATTTGATGGAGGTTAATTAATAATTAAACATTCATCATATAGCAAGAATTTTTTTCAAATTTACAAAAATATAAATTTGTAAGAAAGTGTTATAAACTCGATATGGAGTCAAAGAGATATCAAGCCATCTCGAATTTGCTAATTAAAAAATATTTTTATTACAATCTGTTATGATGATTAATGGCATTATCTATTTAGTCGTTGTTTTAATAACTTTGTTAATGCCACCGGAAAGGAGTGGTGAAAGAAGAGAATCTTATATGCATGCTTCGTCTTTGCATGCGGTTTGTATTTCCTATTGATTGATAAGAATGGTCGGCAATAGTAATACCTGATGTGATAGTTGCTGTATTTAATATCAGATGAGTGATGATGATGGTATTAAATACCAGTGCAGCTTGATAGGGCTAATCTGAAAATACCGCAGAAACTGCACTTGATACTGAGTTAAGTATCATTTAATTCCATGGGAAAAATTAATTCAAATTAAGTCACGGTGTTTGTCATAGTGACTCATCTGAAACTTTTCCCAATGATGATAGATTTGTCCCTTTGTTAAATTCACTCCCAATCCCACAAGAGATGGTAGCGATCTCGTGACCAGCGATAATAGAGCGCCAGGAAAGCATTAATATTGTTAATGGGAAATTGCTCGAAGTCGAAATGTTCATCTTCATCCAAATCAAGTAATTCGCTTATCCATAGCCGCGTTTCTGCATATTCCTCATGGTCAGGATAATTCAGTATTGTGATTAAATCTTCATAACCATCAATCCCGCCGGTATCTTCAAAGGGACAGGCGCGAGCGCCATCCAGACAATAAAAAGGAAGCGGAAGATCATTTGCCGGATAATCACTGTTTTCTAAAGTAATTTCGTGTTCCCATTCATCGCCAAAATCATAGAGATAGGTAAAAGATCGCCCTTTTTGTTTAATCAGATCAGCCAGACGGTATAAATCTTCTTCCTTGCCATCAGATGGGTTTTCTGGCATTTCTGTCAGTCGCAATTTACCAATACGAAATTCATGTAGATGACTATCCTGCCATCCCATAACGATCTGTATCACATCATGCAGCCGGTCAAATGAAATAGAGGCGGGAACGACAAATTGCCGCCAAATAGCGGGTTTTGAGTCTGTAAGTGTTATTTTTAATTGATAGAATTTTTCATTCATCACTAATCTCCTAATGGTTTTGAGATGATTCTTTCCATGTGTGCCATCTATTGTCAATATTTTATTGAATTTTCCTGGCTGGATTTACTGGAATGCCAGCATGCTTAGCTTTGTATGAAAAATTTGGATCATGTCATCAATTTCAGCGGCTAATGTTTCTTTAAGATATACAGTGCTTAAGGTGGATATTTTGACTATTTTTCAGTTAGTTATTGGTTTCTTCG
>NZ_JAJAFZ010000096.1:0-10948 GCF_025384895.1 Photorhabdus kayaii | reverse complement strand
TCAGTCGGGGCGGTTTATACCGTCTCGCCGGTCCCGACAGAAGGACGCCCTGCTGCCCGTCTGGAAGAGATCCGTGACCAGGTGGAGGATACGTTGCAGGACAGTCTGGAGGAAGAAGATATTTCTCCCTGGGTGGTGCAGTTTTTTTGTCAGGATGAAGATGACTCGTCGTCATCGCTGACGCAGCTTCGTCAATATATCAAGCCCTGGGCACAGGGCACAGCCTTTACCGAAACGTGGCTGGCTGAGACTGAACGTCATCTGCGAGGCATTGCCCGGCCTGAAGGTCTGTTTAACGACACATTGGTCATCGGTCAACCTTGGAGAGGGCAGCAACGCCGTACCCGAATGGTCGTTTATCGCTGGGTCCCGGCAGGCCAGAAAGATGCTCTGTCGCCAGCAGCGTTGCTTAATCAGGTCTGTAACCGACTGACGGCCTCGCTGGCCAGCGCCAGCATTTTGTGTGAGCGACAAAATGGTGAACAGGTTCATCACTGGTTACTGCGGTTGTTCAATCCTGGTCCAGATTGGATAGATAAAACGACGTTGTATCAGGCGGCTAGTTATGCGACCCCACAGGCTGGTGAGTGGAAGCCAGATAATGATTTCACCGAAACCTTGTGGTTTACCCCGCCGCGTTCTGACGTGAAAAACGGTATATGGTGGTTTGATAATATTGCTCACCGAGCGGTACCGGTTGAACGGCTGCGTCGTCCACCAGAGCCGGGAACGCTGACCGGTGAAATGGTCAGAGGGGAGAATATCAATGCACTGATGGACTTATTACCCTCAGGTACCCTTGTTTCACTGACCGTTGTCATACAGGCACAGGATACACTGGAACGGGATTTTGACCGGTTGTCAAAAAATGCAGTGGGAGAAAATACTGAATCAGGGCGAGTACGCGCAGACGTAAAAGCCGTTAAGGCTCATCTGGGGCTGAGACATAAACTGTGCCGTTCTGCATTGACCTTTCTGTTACAGGGGGCTGATGTTGACGATTTGAACCGTCGGCATCAGCAACTGGCCGCAACCCTGTTGGTCTCGGGGTTGCAGCCGGTCAAACCCGAATGTGACGTAGCGCCGTTGAACGGCTATCTGCGTGCCTTACCGATGTGTTTTAACCCGCAACGAGATAAGCATCACTGGTATACCCGGTTGACTTGGGTGCAGCATGTGGCCGGGTTGTTGCCAGTGACAGGGCGGGCAACTGGCACGGGTAACCCGGGTCTTAGCTTTTTTAACCGGGGCGGCGATGTGCTGACCTTTGATCCGCAAAATAAACATGACCGCACCCAGAATGCCCATCTGTTGCTGTTCGGGCCGACCGGTGCGGGGAAGTCGGCTACGCTTTGTGCGAGCCTGTCGCAGTTGATAGCGGTGCACCGTCCCCGATTATTTGTGGCGGAAGCGGGCAACAGTTTTGGGTTGTTTGCTGATTACTGTCAACGTCTGGGGCTGAGTGTCAACAAAATCAGCATTAAACCGGGCTGTGGTGTCAGTCTGGCGCTGTTTGCTGATGCTCACCAATTGCTTCAAATGGCATCTTCTCAGCTGGATTTGGCGGGTGAAAAGTCGGCAGAGGCAATTGAAGACGACGGGGACGATGAGCAACGCGATATTCTGGGTGAAATGGAAATTGCGGCCCGCATGATGATCACCGGCGGGGAGAAAAAAGAGGAAGAACGTCTGACGTGGGCGGATCGGGGCATGATCCGTGAAGCTATCATGATGGCGGCAAAAGCGAGTGCTGACGATGGCCGACAGATGATAGCGGAAGATCTGCAAAAGGCATTGTCTGTGATTGCCCGGGACAGCCGACGGGATGAACAGGGGCGATCATTGCGTACCGAACAGCGTCGTGCCCGTGCCGAAGAGATGGCGGGGGCGATGTCAATGTTCACCAGTGGTTTTGAGGGGGAATTGTTTAATCGTCCGGGAACCCCTTGGCCTGAAGCCGATGTGACGCTGATTGACCTCGGTACGTTGGCGCGTGAAGGGTATGGTGCTCAGATGTCGCTGGCGATGGTGTCTCTGGTCAATACCATCAACAATATGGCGGAGCGTGACCAGTTTGAGGACCGGGAAATTAATTTTGTGGTGGATGAGGCGCATATACTGACCACTAATCCGCTGTTGTCGCCCTATATGACCAAAGTGGTCAAGATGTGGCGAAAACTGGGCGCCTGGTTGTGGCTGGCTACTCAGAATTTGGCGGACTATCCGGATAGTGCGGAGAAAATGCTGAATATGGCGGAGTGGTGGTTGTGTCTGACAATGCCGCCGGATGAAGTCGAACAGATAGCGCGTTTTAAGAAGCTGTCTGAAGAACAAAAATCGGTGTTGCTGTCAGCCAGCAAACTCCCGGGCTGTTACACCGAAGGCGTGGTGTTGTCGAAAAAAGTGGAGGCGTTGTTTCGGGTGGTGCCGCCCAGTGTCTATCTGGCGCTGGGTATGACGGAGAAAGAGGAAAAGGCAGAGCGCAGGGCGATTATGAAAGCGCTTCATTGCAGTGAATTGGATGCCGCCTTTGTTGTGGCGCGCAGGCTGGACCGTGCCCGTGGTCTGATATCCGGGGAAGTGGCAAATGTGCGTGATGAAGATCTCTTATCCATGCAGGAGTGTAGGCTATGAATATCAGGGTATTCTGGACGCTTTTGCCGCTGTTAATGCCAGTATCCGTGTTTGCCAGCACAGTGATCTATACCGACACAAGCCATCCACCGCGCAATGCGGATCAACGTGTCCGGGTTGTGTACCTTGATGAGGCCGAACAGCTGCAAGCACAACTGTTCGGTCAGTTATCGGCTGATCCTCAACAGGCAGCCAAACAGGCCCGTCAGATTTTGCAGTCTTCATCGTGGCATCAACAGGGACAACATATCAGTCAGGCTTACCAGGGGTTACTGGATGCCTGGACTCTGGGCCTTAAGAAGTTCCCGGCAGTGGTTTTTGATGATGATTCTGTTGTGTACGGTACGACAGACGTCAGACAGGCCCGGTTACTTTGGGATACCTATCAGCGGGAAAAACAGCCATGAAGTCTCCGAATTTACTGTCATTAGCATGGAATTCCCGGCTGAAAAAGTTCGGCATAGTCCTGCTGCTAACGGTTGTTCTGGCGCCCGTGGCCGTTGCCAGTGTGAATACGGCCCAGATTGTGGCCAGTGCCGCGTCGGTATCGTGCATCAGTTGGCGGATAAAAGGTCTCTGTTACTGGCTGCTGTGTTCTCCCTGGGGGTGCAAAGTGCGTACCTCGATAAAAGTTGAGCATTTTACTCCTCAGGCCGTGGTCTCCGTCTATAACGCGCCTGGCGGTAATCCCTGGAGAGAAATGTCTCTGGTCAGCCAGACTGTTGACGGCGTGTAAAATGCCGTAACGAGAGCACTTTCCGGGATAGCCGTGGGGGGCGGTAATCATCAGCTGAAAATCCCAGGCAACCGGAAAAACAATCTGCATTTTAAATATGCCGATGCGATTGGGCATCCGGCAACTGCCATGATGGGCGGAAAAATTTCGGGGTATGCGTGTAAAAGTGCCGCCACGCCTTTTATGCCTTACTTTTTGAGTACTCTGGACAGCTTGGTTTGGCGGTCCGGTGTGCCAGAGTCGTTTTATCCCGAGGCGCTTATTCCTGGTAAACGTGAGCTGGGGGATTCGTTTCGGGGCAATATGTGGGGCAATATTTATCCGCGAAGCGGGTTTGTGACACAACAGGATGATAATAAAGCGGCTGCGGTAGTAGCGCAACGGGTAGCAGACATTATCACCCGTACTGGGCAGGGGCATGTTTATCAACCCCTGCAAGGGAACCGTAAACAGGGTTACTGGCCACCCGGCAAAGTAGTTGAGAATACGGGTAGCCAAAATCATCAATGGCAACGTTTAGCGCCGAAAATGAGCCCATCTTGTGCTGTTTTTCCGGATAACAGCGGGGAAGCGGCAAAGGACGGGAATTATGTCTTTGCATTGTGGCAACCCTACAGTTGTTGTCAGCGGCGTGGACAGACTTTTCTTTACAGTACCGATTTTTGAGACTGGGATCATGGGATGAGACAACGATTATTTTTGCCTGTATTGATAGCACTGGCGTTTATGACTGTTCCTGTTGTTCAGGCGGCAGGTTTTGCCATTGCGGACAGCCCGATAGGTTACGGGAAAAGCCTGAATGGGGCGGTATCGGATAAGCTGTTTTACAACATAGGTGGCGGATCAGTGATATCGCAGCCGGCGACCCGCAGTCATCTGCAACATCTGGGCGGATTAAACCTCGGTTGGAGCAGTGACCTGATGTGCGGTAACTTTGATTTGAAAACGACGGTAGGGAATCAGCTTAATGGCCTGACTTCGGGGTTTAAAAACCTGATGGGGGAAGTGATACAAGGGGCTACTGGGGCCGTAGCCAGTTTACCCGCAATGGTTATTCAGCGGGCTAATCCCGGATTATATGAAATGCTGACCAACGGGGTGTTACAGGCAGGTATTGCGTTCGACAAATCACAACTGAGTTGCCAGAACATGTCACAGCGTATGATGGATTTCTCGGATAGCAGTAAATGGACTAAAGCGGCGTTGATGGAGGAATATAAAACGTTGGTGAATACCGGTAATGGTGACGCGGTTGGCACGACACAAAAAATGGAGGTTGCGGACGGTACACAAGGTTCAAATTGGATTGGGGGTGAAAAACGGGGAGGAAAAGGGCAGAAAGCCATTCAGCCCATCCGGGATCTGGCAAAAGCCGGCTTCAATATGATGAACAACCTGCCGGCGAATAGCTATGCCAATGTCAACCACACGCAATGTAATGGCGCTGCTTGCCAGAAATTCAAGAACAGTGAAGAAGCCGCCGCTGCAGTCGTCAGGGTGTTAGGTGATCGTTCGGTTCGTACCTGTACTGACAGTCGTCAGTGTACCAGTGGGGGTACCGAAGACCAGCCGGGTGCAAGTGTCGCTGGGACGGGGTTTGCACCGATGCTGGAAGAGGCGACCAGGACCAACATTGAGCAATTGATGAAACTGGTCAGCGGGGAAAATGCGCCTACCATAGTCAATCTGGCAAAACTCAAAACAGGTAGCCTGATGGTGACTCGCGGGGTTATCCAGGCTCTGAAACGTGATCCGGACAGTGGGGCTTTGGTGAGTCGGTTGGCCAGTGAGTTGGCGATGGCCGACACCGTTGAGACTGCGCTCACTATGCGACGAATGTTGATGACCGGCCAGGCAGAACCGAATGCCGCCGCTCAGGCGCAGGCTATGGCAGAGAGTGATCGTCGCATTGCGACACTGGACAGAGAAATTACTGCCCTGAAGAATGAAATGGAGTTGCGCCGGGCGATTGCACAAAATACCGCACTGACCACGCTTGAGCGTGAACAAAATCGAGTTGAAATGAATCTGCAACGGCAATCCACCGATAATACCGACAGTCGTATTCACACCTTGTCCGTGCCGCCGAAAGGGCGTGAAGGACAATAATGATGTCTGAGCAAAGTAAAATCCGGGTACCTACTGGCACTAAACAGAGGTTGATAATGGGACTGAAACGACATTTCAGACGGGGGTTAATCGTCACGTTGATGATGGGGGGCATGTTACTTGTTGCCGCAGCTGGCTTGGCGTATCCGTCTCAGTTCAATACCTTACAACATTGGATGTACACGACCCGTTACGGCTGGCTGGCCTGGCGATTGGCCATGTACAGTGTGATTGCCTGTTTCATGTGGCAGCTTTGGCGATCCCCATTGCCGTTAACACAGAAAGCGGCTCTGAAACGGATTGCACTCATTTCGCTGGGATTTGTGGGATGTTGTGAGTATGTCATGTTCTTCGTCTCCGGAGAGCAGTCATGACAACTTACAGCTATCTGGAATATTTTCTGACCCTGCTGGGCTGGATAGTGAATAACGGTTTGTGGAATGTGCTGTTGGCCACCGGGTTATTTGTGCTGCCGCTGACATTCAAAATGATAGGTATCTGGCTGAAAGTTCGGGAAGAAGGGGAGGATGAAGGAAATAAGGGCATGCTCTCAGTGACCCGGATTGAAAACACCCTGTATGGCGCTTTTCTGGTGATGATTGTTTGCTGTGTGCCGTTGGTCAATGTGAGTCTGAGTACCATTACGTATGATGACTCGCGGGCAAAAAGTTGCGGCACTTGGACACCGAAACCGGCTGAAACGGGTTATGCGTCCGTGATATCGTCGCTTGATGGTAAAACAGCGGCGGCTCCGGTTTGGTGGATACTGGTTCATCAGATTTCTAAAGGCGTCACTCAGGCTGCAATAGCTTCTATGCCCTGCCGTCCCGACCTGAGGCAACTGCGTTTTGAGGTCCAGCATACGCGAATTAATAATCCGGCTCTGGCTCAAATATTACAGGATTTCACCCATGACTGTTATGCGCTAGCAGTGTATCAGTGGAAACGTCGGGACGAAGGAAGAACCCGGGATGAAGCGGTATTACGGGATATTGAATGGTTAGGGTCAAAAACGTTTCTGAATAGTGCGGGTTATTATGATGTGCTTCAGTCAAAAACGCCTCGTTCGGATTTTCCCTGGAAACCGCATCGTGATGACGGTTTGGCTAATACGGGTCAGGGGGGATATCCGACCTGCAAAGAATGGTGGTCAGACAGTCAAGTAGGATTGGAAAAACGAGTGATGGCTCAGGTTGAGCCAGGCATGTGGTTTCGGTTATCGGCAGCATTGAAACTGATGGGCAAAGATACGTCAGAGTACAAAGAAGCGGTGATACGGCGTCTGGTGAGTCCGGCAAGCCTGACCGCATCTCAGGGGGGATATGTCTATGCAGGTTACGGGTGTAACGCGGATTTTACTCTGATGAATTCGGTGGGCCGGATAGCCTCATTGGGTGGGATGTCGCTGGGAAGCTTGGCGGCATTTCCGGCGTTTGATGCAATGCGCCAGGCATTACCAATGGTACAGGCTGTTATACTGATGGCGGTGACTATCATATTGCCCCTGATTATCGTATTTGCTGTCTACGAATATAAAACGGTCGTTACGCTGACTTTTATTGTGTTTGCGCTGAATTTTTTGACCTTCTGGTGGGAATTGGCACGCTGGTTGGACAGCGGGTTACTGGAGGCTTTGTACGGTTCGGATACGCATAGCCGCTGGAATATGGCCGGTTTTCAGAATAGCACAGACGATATCATTATGAGTTTTGTGATGGGGACGATGTTTATTGTGCTGCCGGCATTGTGGATGAGTGCTTTATCTTGGGCTGGAGTTAAAGTTGGTGGAGTAATAGAAAATGCAGGCAGCACAGCAACTAAGGATAGCAAGGCGGCTGGCAGTCAATTAGGTTCTAAGATATCTGGAAAGCTTTAATTGTTACTTAGTATAGCCTGATATGGATGACTGGATAGGGTTACACTTTATCTCAACAGTCATCCGATTCCCATGAATGTCTTTTATAAGTGTCTTTATCCCAATCTTGTTCCCATGAAAAACGTTCATAAGCAGCTTTTTGCTCACTTATATTTGAATTTTTTTTATTCCACATGTTTTGAGAAATTCCTAGTAATAATACAAAGGCCAGTATCACCATTATAGCTATAGCCAATGATCCAAATAGTAATGCAATAACTGAGCTGCCAACAAATAGATAAACTGGTAAATGTCCTATCCAATTGGGGAGATTGTATTTGTGGGCTTTGGTAACACAATGTGCATCCCAAGTACGTAAACGCTGGCGTAAATTACGATAAATCCTGGCAGCTTTTGCTCCCCGAATCTGAGCGCGCATTGTACGTTGTATGTCATTATGGTTAGTCATTGGGTAGTCTCTTGTTGAAACAATGTTCAGATAAATAATATGATTATTTTCTGGTTAGGTTAGCTAAAAGTCTGAGCGGCGTCTATGGTGTGAATTGTAAAACGAGTTGTGTGTTATGCACATTTGCACGGCTGATAAAGTTCATTCACCTGACCCCATCAAAGTGCCGGGTGAATGAAAGCAGTTGGTGAGCGGGGTTGGCGAACCAACATCAGCGGTGTAACTGTGTATAACGCTTATTTAACGAAAGATGGGTAGTCATATTTTTAATCATTATGACATATAAATAAAATTCCAAAATAGCGTTGCATCTTATACTACTCATAATTCTATGTATAACAATGGGTTGAAGAAACTCATGTGTAGCAGAATTATGAAACGTTATTTATAGGTACAAATTTTTTGGTTGGTAAGGTATGTGTAACTCAGCTTACCTTTTCGTTTGTCAAGTTAATATGGGATGTAAAGGATATTGTTTTAGTATTATTGGCAAATTTTAACCATGTATTAAGATATTTTTGCATCGCCAAAATATATGATAACTCTAAAGTTCCCAGAATGGATCTGTATTCCAGCTTTCTGGAAAACCAGCAGAATGTAACAGTGGTATTACTCTTGGGAATTCATGTGTTAAAGTGTGAATATCTTGGCCCACGTTTACGCCCAGTTTTAAGATTTTGCTTAAATGGTGAAGGGTTGCAAGAAAAACATAGATACGATTGTTATTAGTTGGAGGTATAGAAAGGTGTGGGATAATTTCTGCTGGGGCTCTTAAATTTGAATTCCAAAGACGATTATTATGTGCACATTTGTTTCTTACATCTCTTAATCCACTAATCCATCCAACCAGCGTTTCAAATTTTTTTACGCCAAATTCTTTGGCTAAATTGTTAAGGATGTTTTCTCGTTCTGATATTTGAAAACGACGTTTGTCCAAGCAATCGTAAATAACAAATATATTTCCCAATGTTGCTAATTCACCGATAATCCAAAAAGGGGGTAGGGATTTATAATTATCATTTTTCTCATTATAGTACTTTTCCTTATAATGAGTGGCATATTTTTCATTACAAGATGTAAATGAATTTGATAATTTTGAACGTAATAATTTTATTTTATTTGCTTTTTTATTAAAGAAGTTTTTATCGTCGAGATACCAAAATGGATCATCTGTATATTCTGATATAGTGTGATCTAGCCTACTACGAAATTTTATTTCGAGTCGAGAAATTATGCGAAATATGTAATTGCGTAATGATTCATCGAAACGATAAATATCAAGGCCGTTTTCAAAAAAAATGCCATCACGAAATTGCTTTTTTCCTTCTTCATCTTGATACATGAACTGGAATAGATAAATTTTAAAACGATAATAGCTGATAAATGATAATATGTGTTCGGCTAATGCTTTATCTTTGAAATTTAGCCCCTTTTCCTCTAAATCACTAATAAGGTCTATAGGTTTGCGATGCGACTTTGCGTAGGGGATATGAACCATGATTAAAATTCCATAAAAAAAGCCCGCTTACGTTCCCGGAGGAAGGTAGCGAGCGTTGTCGATACTTATGCTACCAGAGAAGAGAAAGATGTCAATAGCATATTGATGGTTTTTTGCCTTAACAGTAGGGTGTTTGACGCTATCTGTTTGTTGCTGTAGGATCCCTGTTGCTGATTGTGGCTATTGCTGCCAGCAACGTGCTAGGGTCACAGATGATGGAAATCATGCTGCTGATGCCGAAAGATATTTGGGGTAAACCCTTTGTGGAGAAATCAACAGGGGTTTTCTCGCTTTTTTAATTAAAAAGGCAAAAATTAGTATACGGAAATCCTATATACAGGCATTTGTTAGTACTATAATCAATCGTACATCTTTTTTGTCTCAACAGAAGGTATATTCATGAGACATGAGAAAGTTTTAAGTCATGTGGTTTCTCAGCATCGTGAACATCAGAAAAACACAGATTTTTGGTTTTTATAGCTGTAGTACTAAATGATGATAGGGGAAGGTTATGCAATCAAAACGCCGAATTTCTGAACTTAAGCAAATGTCCGTAAAAGAGCGCAAAATTGAAGGCATGCGTCGAGCTAAGGCTGCTTTTGATCTGGCTGAACGTACAGGTACGTTAACAAAGCGTCCTGTTATCGTTGAGTGCTGATTTATTCGTTAGATTGATAAAGCTTTGTCAATGACTTCCTTATTGAAGGATGGTGAGTTTTTAGGTTAGTTTGCCAAGTTCGTAATTACTCTTTGGGTGTTCTACCCAATTGATCCACACACTTAGTTCTCCGTGTTGCTTCTTAATGTGCTGCACATTTACTTAGTTATCCAGTTGGCTAAGTGAGAATTGAAAGGTATCGTCATTCTATACCTTGTGTTTACTCTACACTATTATGATCACTAATTGACGGTGTTTAATTTTTTTCTTGACTTATCAGTGTAGTAATGTAAAGCAAAATTTCTTTATCTGTTGATTCATTCCCAGCTAAAGCTATCTTTATTGCTTGTTTAAGAGTTTCTCTAATAGGCAATTCATTGATGGTATCTTCAATTGTAGATGTTTTGGTTTTAGGAGGTTCAGCAAGTATCCCTTCTATACCTTTGCGGTGAATTAGTCTTATTAATGCATCTACATCTTTATCTTCCAATGAATCTAAAATAGATTGCCATGCTGTGCTTCTTTCCGTTGAGCTTTTTAGTTGTTCATAAATGGTTGTGGTTTGATTGTGAGGTTGTAACTGATGATCACCAGTTGCAAGCCAATCTAGGGTGACACCTTCAATATCGCAGATTGATTGAGCTACATTGAGAGCAGGGATTGAGTCCCTTATGATGTAGTTATTCAGTGTTGAATACGATAATCCCCATTCTTTAGCTGCGGTTCTTACACTACGGCTGCCGATAAGATAAAGAAGTCTCTCCTTAAAGGTTTCTTTTTGGTCTTGTTCAAAAGAATCCATATTATGCTGTGCTTCCTTTCTCTTTTTAACCATATAACCACCTGAAAAAACAGATTTCCTGAAATTAATAAGTGAAATTATCTCAATTGAGTTAATATTTTCTTTTCAAGGTCTCAATTTAGATCTATACTATACTCTAGTACAAGTAATCCTATAAATAGGGGTAGCTTGCACTGGTAACCTTTTA
>NZ_JAJAFZ010000095.1:0-11077 GCF_025384895.1 Photorhabdus kayaii | reverse complement strand
GAATGCAGCCAACAAAGAGGCAACTTGAAAGATGACGGGTATAAACTGGATTTTCATACTCTTATTTTTGTGAGGAATATACGTATAGGTCAGGAAAGGTATTTTGCATAGAAATTATTTTTTTAGGTGATAATGATGATAAGTAATATAATGTGATGAATTATTATGTGATGTTTTTATGATGTCCAATGTATATCGAAATAATAGAGTGAGAATTATAGTTTTATTTTAATTACAATAAGGAAAGTTTATTATATATTTTTTATCTACGATTTTTTTGAATTAATTAAAGTGAGGGGAAATAAAATGATATTTTAATTAGTGAAGATTAGCTCTTTTTTATTGCTAAAATTGATGTGTTTTATAATCTGTAATTATTTTTTATTCTCGTTTTAATCTTATTGGGATTGGTTTATTACTGTCTGGTATTGGCACCAGACAGTTTTTTATATTAATTCCTATTGCGTGGAGTTATTACCTGTTAAAGTCTTTTACCTAAACTCGAATTATTTGAAAAAAGAAAAAATTAAATTATCGACCTAAATAACTATCCCAATCTTTCCAGACAGGTTGTAACCCGGCTTTAATTAATACGTCTGCAACCTGATAAACAGAACGGTTATCATGCGGCATAAATTGCTCCAATTCTTCGTGGCTATTATCTGCGTAACCACCGGGTTGGGTTTTAGAACCGGCACTAACATTGTTGATTGCCAGTGGTATGACGTGATCGCGGAAGAATGGAGATTCACGAGTAGAAATAGAAAGCTCAACATCTGGCGCAAATAGACGAAAAGCACAAATCAGTTGTACCAGTTCTGTTTCACTCATCAGCGATGCGGGCTCAATACCTCCAGCACAAGGTCGCAAACGTGGGAATGAAATAGAGTAACGGCTTTGCCAATATGTACGTTGCAGAAAGAATAAATGCTCCGCCACCATATAGCAGTCTGTCCGCCAATGACTAGAGAGGCCAATTAGCGCTCCTAAACCGATTTTATCGATTTTAGCATGACCAAGGCGATCGGGTGTTTCTAATCGCCAGTGAAAATCCCGTTTCTTACCCCGTAGATGATGTAGCAGGTAAGTTGGTTCATGATAGGTTTCCTGATAAACCATCACACCGTCTAACCCCAGGGTTTTCAGTTCAGAATACTCTTCCTGTGTCATAGGCTGAACTTCCATCATTATTGAGCTGAAATATTCGCGGATAAGTGGCAGATAGCGGCGGAAATAATCCATACCGACCTTGCCCTGATGTTCTCCGGTGACTAACAACAGATTGTCGAAGCCTAGCGCTTTAATCGCCTGACATTCGGCAATAATTTCATCTTTATTGAGTGTCTTGCGTTTGATGCGGTTACTCATTGAGAACCCGCAATAGGTGCAGTCATTGGCACACAAATTGGAGAGATAAAGCGGTACATAAAAACCAACGGTGTTACCGAAGCGTTGACGAGTCAGTTTTTGTGCCCGTTGTGCCAGTGGTTCGATATAGGATTTCGCTGCCGGAGAGAGCAAGGCCATGAAATCGTCCAGATTTAATTTGTTACTGTTTAATGCCCGTTCAACATCCTGCGCGGTTTTGCTATTAATGCGAAGGGTAATGTCATCCCAGTTCAACTGCTGCCAGCGGTAACTAAAACTACCGCTCATAAGATGATGAATCATCAAAATGCCCCTAGAAAATCGGTCAGTGGACTGGATGCAACAGCATGTTGTTTCGGACTTGCCAGGCCAGCTTGATAGGATAATTCACCCGCTTCAATCGCGATTTTGAAGGCTTGAGCCATTTTTACTGGGTTACGTGCAACGGCAATTGCGGTGTTGACTAATACAGCATCCGCACCCAGTTCAATCGCTTCCAATGCATGGCTTGGTGCGCCGATACCGGCATCAATGACCACCGGCACTTGTGCTTGTTCAATAATAATTTGCAGGAAATCTCGGGTTAGTAGCCCTTGATTAGAGCCGATCGGTGCGCCTAAAGGCATGACCGCCGCGCAACCCACTTCTTCCAGACGCTTACACAAAACGGGATCAGCACTGCAATAGGGCAGAACGACAAACCCATCTTTGACCAACATTTCAGCGCCTTTGAGTGTTTCAATCGGGTCAGGTAACAAGTATTTCACATCAGGATGAATCTCTAGTTTGATCCAGTTTGTCGCCAGTGCTTCACGGGCCAAACGGGCGGCAAATAGGGCCTCTTCTGCGGTTTTGGCTCCAGAAGTATTTGGCAGCAATTTGACGCCAAGTTTTTGCAATGGCGCTAAAATAGCGTCATTACCGCTCTGCAAATCAATGCGTTTCATTGCCATCGTGACAAGCTGGCTGCCGGAAGCCGCTATAGCCTGAGTCATTAAATTGGCATTGGCGAATTTGCCTGTACCGGTAAATAGACGGGAATTAAAAGTCGTATCAGCAATTTTTAGCATATCAACCTCCAGAAATAGCCTGAAACAGAAGGATATTGTCTCCATCATTAATTTGATGCGTATTCCACTCTGAACGCGGAATAATGATTTGATTAATAGCCAGTGCCATTCCCGGTTGTGTTCGTTCAAGTTGTTCTAGCAATTGCTGTATAGCCAGAGGAGCCATAAGCTCCATCGGCTGGTCGTTTACCGTAATTTTCATGCCATATCTCCACAAATCGGGCATTGCTGCGACGGGTTAAGTTGTAGTGTGCTCCAGCTTTGCTGTTTACCATCAAACAGTCGGAGTTTGCCGCTTAACGGAGAGGGAAGCCCAGTTAACATTTTGATGGCTTCCAATGCTTGTAATGTGCCGATGATACCCACTACCGGACCTAATACACCCGCAGTCCGGCAATTTCGTAATGGCTCTTCCTGTTCAGGGTAGAGACAGTTATAGCAGCCATGAAGATAAGGGGGTTCAAATACCATAAGTTGGCCGCTAAAACCGACAGCACTGCCGCTGATTAATGGTTTTCGCGTTGCCACACAAGTGGCATTGATGGCGTGTCGAGTTGTCATGTTGTCACTGCAATCGAGAACCAGATCGACTTGCTTCACGATTGTTGTCAGAGATTCCTGGTTCTGACGTTGATTAAGGATGATTGTTTTTATCAGCGGATTCAATGCATTGAGTTGATTGGCTGCAAGTTCAGCTTTTGCGGCAGGGATCTCTTCGGTGCGGTAAAGTATTTGCCGTTGTAAATTGGAGATGTGCAATTGGTCATCATCAGCGAGATAAATTGTTCCCACACCTGCCCCGGCTAGATAGAGAGAGGCGGGAGCGCCTAACCCTCCCAGTCCGACAATCAGTACGCGGCTGGATTTCAGTTTTTCCTGCCCTTCCGGGCCAATATCTTCGAGTAACAGTTGTCGGCTGTAACGCATAAATTCTTGATCATTCAACATAAGCACCTCTCTATCCCTTTAACTCAATGCCTTCAACCAAATGAAGCAGTTGTGCGGTGGCCTGGCGCCAATCCTTTGCTTTGGTAATTGCACTAACCAGCGCCACACTGCCGACTCTCGTTGCAATGACATCCGGTACGCGTTCAAGAGAGATGCCTCCGATGGCGACAGTGGGATAGTCTGGTGTGTTTTCTACTTGCCGTTTTAGTGCTGCCAGTCCTTGTGGGGAAGATGGCATCGCTTTGGTCGTGGTTGGGAAAATATGGCCGAGAGCGATGTAAGACGGACGCAGAGATTTAGCTCGTGCCAGCTCTTGTTCATCGTGGGTAGAGATTCCTAACCGCAATCCCGCTTTTTGGATGGCGTTCAGATCAGCGATAACTAAATCTTCCTGCCCCAGATGAACACCATAAGCGCCATGCTTTATTGCCAGTCGCCAGTAATCGTTAATAAACAAACGAGCGTTATATTGGCGACCGAGCATAATGGCTTGCTGAATCTCTTCTTCTACCTGATCTTCTGGTCGATCTTTAATTCTCAACTGAATTGTGGTGACGCCTGCTTTTAACAAGCGGGAAATCCACTCTAGCGAATCCACGACGGGATACAGGCCCAATTTGTATTCCGTTGGGGCAAATGGCGCGTTAGGCAGATTGTTCATGAGAGACATCCTCTACGCTGTGATACAACTCGCTGCCTCTAGCGCGGAATGTTTCAGACATCTGTTCCATACCGGCGGCATAATCGCGTACTTCCTGAGAAATCTTCATAGAGCAGAATTTAGGTCCGCACATAGAACAGAAATGCGCAATTTTGCCGGAGGCTTGTGGCAGAGTTTCATCGTGATAGGCGCGAGCAGTATCGGGATCGAGCGCCAGATTAAATTGATCTTCCCAGCGGAATTCAAAACGTGCTTTAGACATGGCGTTATCACGGATTTGTGCGCCGGGATGGCCTTTGGCGAGATCAGCGGCATGAGCAGCAATTTTGTAGGTAATTAGCCCTTGTTTAACATCATCTTTGTTTGGCAAGCCGAGATGCTCTTTCGGCGTTACATAACAGAGCATGGCGCAGCCAAACCAGCCAATCATGGCCGCACCGATACCGGAAGTGAAATGGTCATAACCGGGGGCAATATCTGTTGTCAGTGGACCAAGGGTATAGAAAGGGGCTTCATGACAATGTTCCAACTCTTCCGTCATATTGCGGCGGATCATCTGCATAGGAATATGCCCAGGGCCTTCGATCATCACCTGAACATCATATTCCCAGGCAATTTTGGTCAGTTCGCCTAATGTATGCAGTTCTGCAAACTGCGCTTCATCGTTAGCATCCTGAATAGAACCGGGGCGTAGACCGTCGCCCAATGATAGGGAAACATCATAAGCGGCGCAGATTTCACAAATTTCACGGAAATGTTGGTAAAGGAAGTTTTCTTGATGATGAGACAGACACCATTTCGCCATAATCGAACCACCGCGGGACACAATTCCGGTGAGGCGTTTGGCTGTCATCGGTACATAGCGCAGTAATACACCGGCATGAATGGTGAAGTAATCTACCCCTTGTTCCGCTTGTTCCAGCAAGGTATCACGGAATATTTCCCAGGTGAGATTTTCCGCTACGCCATTGACTTTCTCCAGTGCTTGATAAATAGGGACTGTACCGATAGGAACCGGGCTGTTACGTAAGATCCATTCGCGGGTTTCGTGGATATAACGGCCCGTAGAGAGATCCATTACCGTATCTGCGCCCCAACGAGTAGACCAGATTAACTTTTCTACTTCTTCCTCAATAGAAGAGGTGACTGAAGAGTTACCGATATTGGCATTAACCTTTACCAGAAAATTACGACCAATAATCATCGGCTCTGATTCAGGATGATTAATATTGGCAGGAATAATTGCCCGACCGGCTGCGACTTCCTGACGGACAAATTCTGGTGTGATATTTTCCGGCAACTGAGCGCCAAGACTTTGTCCAGCATGTTGTTGGCGTAATACATCACCGCGGATACGTTCACGTCCCATATTTTCCCGTAGTGCGATAAATTCCATTTCCGGGGTGATGATGCCTTGACGGGCATAGTGCAGTTGAGTAACGCATTTGCCTTTATGGGCTTTTAATGGATGGGGGCGAGTATTGAAACGTAAATGATCGAGACCGGCATCCGCCAGGCGTTGCTGAGTAAAATCGGAGCCGAGGGCGGCAACAGGTTCAGTATCTTGGCGTTCGTCGATCCACGGTTGACGTAGTTGGATTAACCCAACATGTACATCCAGTTTGGAATCAGGATCGCCATAAGCGCCGGAAGTATCATAAACCGGAATGGCTTCGTTTTCCTCATACTGAGGTTCTTCTTTAGTGCCGCCAATTAACGTGGGAGATAATTGAATTTCACGCATTGGAACGTGGATATCGTCACGGGAACCTTGAAGATAAATTCGTCGTGAATTTGGGAATGTCACGCCTTGAATAGAATTAATAAACTCTTGAGCGGCATCGCGTTGCGCTTTACGTGGGCGTGCCGGATTGGGTTTTGGTGAGACATCGGTTGTAGGGATAACAGTATTATGAGACATAGCAAATTCCTAACTGTGTTATTGGGAAAGTTGCTTGTCTGGAGCTCGCAGGCAAATGAGTAAGAGTAATATAATTGATGGCTGGACAGACCTGTAAAAAATTGGGTGGGCTGACAGCGGTTGATTACTCTTGTTCCCTTCGCGGGTATTAACCCGATCAGGTTCCGCGGATCCCGAATTAACGGTCTCAGCCTGTGTATGCTGCGATAAAACAGCTTACGCTAGGCACTCCGACAAGAAAGTAAACAGTAGTATAGAAGGGATTATGAAAACTACAACCCTTACTGATTGAAAGTATTTACAGTGACCAGGTTAATTGTTGTCAGCCATGTTGCTGGTTATTTTGTGATCAATTTCTCATGTTTATTAATTTTTTAGTGAACAAATAGAAAAATTTCTTTATGTTAAATAATGTTTAGCTAAGCATTAATTTTTTAATTATAACTTGTTAAGGAAATAAGATATGAAAAACTTTGACTCTTCTAAAGTAGTTAAAATTAAATCACCATTGTCTGGTTGGGCTGTTAATGACAAAAACGATGATTAATTTATGATCATTCCCCTTCGTATTTTGTACGAAGGGGAATAATATGGAGCTTGAAGATGAATATCGCTACGACATGTTATCCGCATCAACAATTCCGCTCTGATTTCGAATTACAGATCCGTAATTCACTTGAATATTTAATTGAAATAACTGAGTCTGATTTTAAAGTTCCTAATGGATTTTTCATAAAATGGGATTTATGTGCTTCTCATTACTTGGCTATCGATGCAGCCGAAAAGGGTAACAGGGAATTGTGTATTAATTACATTCGGAATGCTATAGCAAAATGTCAGGATTATACGGGAAAGCCAGAGCTATCTATTAAAGCTTTGGATTATTTTATCGAGCCTGTGTTTGATATGAACATGCTTTTCAAAATATTGGAGCAGGATGATAAAGGAGTCAGAGTTGGATACCGATTTGCACATGAAGTAAAAGATGACATAGAGAAGATACAAGAAGCATTGGAATTATTGAAAACCTATGATGAAAATACCTATCTTGAATGTGTATGTTTTATTGATACAATATATCTTACAGGAAAAACAGAAGGGAATTATATCAGGTCAGGCTGCAACTTTAATATGTGGGGGATGATCCTACTTTATAGTGCGGATGAAAATAGTGTACCTTACTATATTGAGCATATCGTTCATGAATGTGCACATCATGCACTAAATATTATTAATGCTCAAGATTATATTGTCTTGAATGATCCTGAAGAACGTTATCAAGCTCCATTTCGTGAAGATGGCAGACCCATGATCGGAATATTTCATGCTTATTTTGTACTTAACCGGATTTGTCAAACTTTATATAAAATGTCTAATATATACTCTGGCATTTATGAAGAAGAAATTAGATCACGATTTAATACTGCATTGAAAAAATTCTTGGATACAAAAGAGATAATAGATAATCATGCAGAATTGACAGACATCGGGCGTGCTATCTCAGATAGTATCGGTGAAGAAATGAATAGGATTATTCCCAGTGAAGTTAAATGATGATTTTTGGAAAATACGATCTTCGGAAGCATTATATATTTTGAGTTCACGAATAATTGTAGCTCTGGTCACTTTAAGTCTTATTAAGAGTAACCAGCTAATATTGTCTTCGTATTTTCTTTTTGTTTATTTTCTTTCAAGAACGATCTCAGGTCTCGCTCTGTCACACCTTTTTGACCAGCTTGATAAGAAAAAAATTCTTGTTGTACTCAATCTTATATTTATTTTTTTAACAATATATTACCTTTATAACATTAGTTACGGTGGGGAAATATATTTTTTCTTCATCATTAGTATTATACTTGGCTTAATTGATGCTCTTTATTCTCCTGTTGTGAATGCTTATATCCCGTTTATTGTCAGTAAACATGAACTTGATGAAGCATATCGTAAGACATTTTTGTTGCAGGCGTCTCTTAATGTGTTTGGTATCGGTTTGGGAATGGCAGGATATGAAGTTATAGGGATAATTAATATGACATGGACGTTATGCGGATTAATTTTCCTATCCGTATGCATTCTATATGGAGTAAAAAATCGGGGGACAGGGATTTTGCAGAAGAAGGAAGATAATCCATCTTCTGCACTTAACAGTATGAGGCTTTTCTTTCGTTATCGTTTTGAGCCATATTGGGCACTTTCATCTCTGTTAGTGAATATGATTCTGGTTCCATTTTCTTCTCTTGTTATTCCATATTTTGTAGAGTCAGTAAAACACTCAAGTGCTATTGTGATCGGAATAATAGAAGCGAGCGCTGCGATTGGTGCAATCTGTGCTTCCGTATTTTTCCAATCCTATTTTGAAAAAATATACGGTAAAGCTCGTACCGTTATTTGCTCGTTTTTCATGATAGGATTATGTCTGGTTGGTTTATCTTTGTTTATCAGTCATATAATCTGGTGCCTTTTGGCTTTTCTGATCGGAGTATCTGTTGTGCTGAATAATGTCAGCATAGAATCTAGTCGTTCCATAGCTATACCGGAAAGACATAGAGTAAAAATACAGACAGTTCATACCGCTTTTATTGGATTGGGGAATCCTTTCGGATTCATTCTTTTTTCTATGATAATAGAAAAATGGAATTATTCTGTTGTACTTCTTATTGGTGGTTTTCTAATATGTGTTGTTTCTCTATTACTGAAATATATTCCTATGTTTGATGATTTGCTTAGTAAAGATAAAGAAGAAATAGATTCTATTTATGATAAAAATTATGGTGATTTATGAGCATATTGACAAAAATTAAAAAATTTTACCAAATTGATAAAGACAAGGTATATGATCGTCATCATTCGTCGCACTTGGTTAATACTGCCAAATTGTTAAATAAATATGGTTGTGAAGAAGTAGTATGTAATGCAGGAATGTTACATTCAATATATACCCATCATCTTTCAAGTTGCCTCTTTGTTGGCTGCACTCACTCACCCCGGTCACATAGTTTGCTATGCTCCCGGGGATTCGCTCCCTTGCCGTCGCGATGCATCTTGAAATCTATAAGGTATATGATGAAAATTCAATATATAATAATTCTGGTGTGAGTTATAAAGATAGGGAACATATACAACAAATTGTTGGAAAGGATGTTGAGCTACTTGTTTATTATTATGGGCGAGTTCATTATGCAAAAAGTTATGATAATATATCAAAGAGTGGTAATGTTGTAACACTAAGAGTTCAGACTGAAGATATTTCTATTCCTGAAGATATATTCTCTAATTTGGTTAACGTTATTGTCGCTGACATACTTGAACAGATAATATGGTGTGTAGAAAAGAAAGGCTTTTTTACATACCAAGATGCAAGGGAACACCTTAAGAAACTATTTCCGATATTATATTATTGTTGCCACGGTATACAAATTGATTTTAATAGGTTTTGGAGTTTATCATGCAGAACATAAATTCTATTCATTCAGAAATGGCTATTTTGCATGATAAATATATTCTTGGTGTGATATCTCCTGATAATTTTTTCTTAACATTCAGCCAACTTGAGAAAAAATTAGCGGATTGTGTCATTCACACTCCAAATTGGGCGGAATTTGCCAAAGATATTTATATACCCTATGGATTTCAAGATGCATCGCGACGGCAAGGGAGCGAATCCCCGGGAGCATAGGTAACTATGTGACTGGGGTGAGCGAGTGCGGCCAACAAAGAGGCAACTTGAAAGATAACGGGTATAGATAATCTACATAGAGCATATGAAGTTAAACACTCGATTAATGATGAGAATAAGGAGGTTTTAAATAAAATTTTTCATCTTATAGATGAAATGATTGGAGCAAGAAATTATTTCGTGCAAAGACTAGGGTATAAAAATTTTGCTTCATATAAATGTAATTATCTTTTCAATAAGGATACTGAGAATATTAAGAACACATTGGAAATTTATTATCATAAAATTATAAATTTACTAAAAAATCTTTGTAATCATTTTGGAATTGATATAAAACAATTCACTGAGCCAGATACATTTCGTATGTATCAGAAAAATCTGATAAATAGGCTATCGTTGCCATGTTTTAATTTTCACTTGCCTGAAATACTTAGATTAATTTTTTCTTACTTAAATAAACATAGCCAGGCTCATTTTAGTATTGAATGTGAGTCAACAAACAGGTATATCATCCGTGTATCAACTCATAATGAGCGTTCATTTTGTTTTGTTATACAAGCATGTCAGATACAAGGTCAGGGCGGGATTCTACTTTGTATAAAAATCAATCGTCACACGGATATTGATAATTTCGCATATTCAATATGCTTTTATTGATAGGTTTTAATATCTCTTTTGTATGTTTATTGAGCTCGCAAAGGGTTATTTTTACTCACAATAACCATATTAAAAATGTGAGATCCGACCCTGGATACAAGGTACAGTGACAGCGATATCTTGTGACAAAATTTTTGATAGCTCTGTATCAGTAACTTATCTAAAATCTGCTTTATTTCATCAGCCATTGGGAATAGCTGAAATAAAAACGGTAATTCATGAAATTGGTCATCTGATTAGTATTGGTATGGCTAGTATTAATGGAGGTCTTTATCACAGTGATTTCCGCTCAACTATTGAAATACCAAGTCAGTTATCCGAACATATTTTTTTTAATGAACTGGTTTGCAATACAGCTATGAATGAATCACAGAAAATGGTTTTTGATAACTTTATTTGTATGGATATTCTTGATGAGATGCGTCAGATAGAATTCGTGTTTATCGATCTTTATCTCCACAGTGGCATAGCTATATTCGACCTCATGCCAGAGAAATTGATAAACGGTTCTCCGTGTTTCTTCAATTATTCCAATATATTAACTAAGCCGGTTTATCTTGAGCACATTATTTCAGGTGGGAGGGAAGGAGCATACAGCTTGTACCCTCTGAACAATATAGTGGCACATTCCTTGTCTGCCACTATATCACCAAACTGTTTTTTGGATTACTTCATGAATGCAGAGATGCTGAATGACACAATACATTCAATAATTGTCTAATTAAAATAATGCGGCGAAACAGCTTACGCTAGGTACTCCGACAAGAAAGTAAACA
>NZ_JAJAFZ010000094.1:0-11641 GCF_025384895.1 Photorhabdus kayaii | reverse complement strand
TGTGGCCGCAATGCGGCCACCTTTAAATTATAATTGTCAACAACAATTAAAAAAGTATGGATGAGTTTTCTTTTTTGTCTGGTAGCAGGGTCTCAGATGCGCGATTTAACAGGTGGTATTCAAAGCGTTAAAGCTATATCAGTTGATGAATTAAAAGAACGTGACAGCTTATTGATAGATGTGAGGGAAAGTCATGAGTTTGCTAATGGCACGATCCCTGGAGCGTTAACACTGGGACGTAGTTTTCTAGAGATTGAGCTAAAAAAACGTCAGATTGAACCTGAACAGCCGATTGTTCTTTTTTGTTCTAGTGGGCTTCGTTCGAAATATGCTGTATTGGGCCTGACTGCACTCAATTTCGTTAATGTATATTCTCTTGACGGTGGTTTCGAAGCATGGAAAGCGCAAGGTAATCCTGTTGAACAACTCACAATGTTAAGCGAAACCGAAAAAAACCGATATGCGCGTCATCTCTCCTTAAAAGATGTAGGAACTCGCGGACAGCTGAAAATCATGAAATCTAAAGTGCTGGTTATTGGAGCTGGAGGACTAGGATCGTCTTGCTTGCTTTATCTGGCAGCCGCAGGGGTAGGGGAGATTGCTGTCGTGGATCACGATATTGTCGATTTGGGTAACCTGCAACGGCAAGTCATCCACAATGAAACTATGTTGCAAAAGAAAAAAGTTGAATCAGCCTTACATGCGCTACAAGCGTTAAACTCTAGTATCAAAATAAAAGTCATAGATACTGCTATTAACCCTGAAAACATCAAGATTCTGCTGAAAAGTTATGATATTGTCATAGATTGCACTGATAACTTTAATGCTCGTTATACGATCAACGATGCCGCAGTAAAGGCTAATAAGCCATTGATTTCTGCCGCTGTACAACGGTTTTCCGGTCATGTGATGGCGCGTACTCATCCGCATGCTCCTTGCTACCGTTGTATCTATCCCGAAGCGCCGCCAGCAGCGTTGGCACCCTCTTGTTCAGAGAATGGTGTAGTCGGGGTTATTCCTGGTATTTTGGGGCTATATCAAGCGAATGAAGCGTTAAAAGTCATTCTGAGTATAGGCGATATACTGGATGGAAAGTTGCTGAAACTTGATTTGTTGAATAATAAATATCAATTATTAGAAACGAAAAGACGTCCCGATTGCCTGTGTTATAATCAATAAATAATTGAAGGAATGAATATGATTGAGATATCGTTTCCTGAATCTGTCAGTAGTGGTAAACAGATTAATATCGCAGCCAATAATCTTCATGAAATATTAAAAGAAATGCAGGAGCAATACCCCGATATTTTTTATTTGATTGCGACGTATAAAGGAAATAATTTTAAGGTTAAACCTTTTGTTACGTTGTTTATAAATAATGTTATGTCGGTAGAGAGTAATCCTGTATTAAAGGATGGTGATAGGCTGTCCTTTGACATCGCTATTTCAGGAGGGTGAAATGGACGCGAAGCTATTACAAAAGGCCTACGTGTCGCTATTATATAGCGATCATTATCGTATTGCAGATGCTGAAAAAGAGTATGGTTACATTCATTCCACAATGAACGGTGACAGGATAGTAATTGAACGAGCTGCACGTCGCAGGAATTTACGTACCGTGCTTTATGCAGATATGCATTTTGCTCCACATTTTTTTAGTAAGGATTTTTTCCTTGAGCTTGTCAATCAATACTGTGAATCGGACAGCTTCTGGAACTGGAATAGCAGAACTCTGATTGAGAGTTTTTGCTATTTTGTTTGTAAGCACGCAGGACTAAGAGAAGAAGAGAAAATCCTTTTTCTTATCGATGGTATTTATTCTGGTATTTCTACCGGGATGGAAGATTCACCATGGAGTTCTACGATTTCCAGAACTCATGAAAATACTCTTACAGAAGAGATTGATTGTAATCTCTACTTTATGCTGGCTCAATTAAATACAGCCAACTCTCTCAAAGAAATGAATTTTAAAAATAAATCAGCCAGACTGCGCTTTCATAATGAAAATGGCAAAGTGGCATTATCCTGTCGGGAGGCTGTATGAGTGCACGAGTAGGGTTAGGAATTGATTATACACATAGTTACGGTCATAAATTAACTGAATTATTGCAATTAGCACCAAACGGTATCAGTCATTTGTCTGTCGTGGCCATCCCTAATGAAGACGTTGCATATACATTCCGTAATGCATTTTCCCAGTATCCCATGATTCATCATTTTTCTGGAATGGAGCCTGCTGGCATTGATGGGTTACGCCCTGATGTGCTTGTAAAGCAAAATGCCATTAGTAAGATTCTTAAGGCGGTCTGGTGCTTGGAAGATATCGGTATCTGGAATATCGGGCCTTATAACTTACCTTATTTCGCTGCGCCTGTGCTTTGTGAGCCTGTGCTGGCAATGACGATTGAGGGTGTGAAGAAGATTCAATCTGTTTCCAGTATTCCTTTTTCTGCGGAAATACCTTCTTTCAGTATTGCTGCCGGGGATATGGCTTTAGGTAAATTTTTTCATCGGTTGGTTGATGCGACAGGGTGTAACGTTGTTTTAGATATCAGCCATGTATTTTCATACTCCATTTATTTTGACCAACAGCCAGAGGCTGTACTGACTAGCCTGCCTTTGTCCGCTGTGAATGAAATTCACATTGCCGGAGGGAGTGTACATCCAACTCATTCATGGCGATATCGTGATACACATTCAGAACCAATTGTTGACGATGTTTTCCCACTACTGGAACAAGCACTGGCTCAGTGCCCGAATCTAAAAGCTGTGACATATGAGTTAGGAGTGGGTATTACCCCGGATGTGATTCGTACAGACCTGCGGAATATTGAATATGTTTGCCAGCAAATGGCGTTTACCCCTTCGTTCTGAGTAGACAGACAAACTGGGCTGATAATCAAGCTTTTGCAAATAAGGCAATGTATGAAAAACGACAGGACATCTATTCTTCTTATTGATAGTGCTAAAAGAAATCAGTTGATCAGGCTTAATGATGTTACTCAACAGAATGATTTACATAGCCATACCGCCAAAATTGCGAATGTTTTATCGCAAGTTCCTTTTCCATGGACGATGCAAACCTCTTTGGATTTGATTTCAGCTAGCTATTTGGATGCGTTTGAACAAGGATATTTGGGGTTGCGTGCTCATATACAGGAACGCTTTGGTATTTGCCCGATAGAAGCCCATGCTTATTCTCTGGCCGAAAATGAGTATATGGCTGATCTTCATACGTCATTGTCAACCTTCCACGATAAAACTCTGGCCCCTTATATTTTGGCCTCCGTGGGCCATGATTCTGATCGTCAGCGTTTTCCTGGGTCATGCCGTGAAACTATAGGTGTAGCATTATTACGTCATAATGGTGGTATTCCAGGTATGACACCTTTGGGATGGGGCAATATCGAGTTTCTGGTTAAAGAATGTGATTATTCTACCTACGATGAGCAAGGTATGCTGACCACAACAAAAGGTACCTCTGCTGCGGTAGTCTATCTTGCTAGGTTAGCTGGAAAGCTGCATCTATGGCTAAAAAAAGAGCAAATGACTCATGACCGCCATGCATTACATGCAGCAATGATCTACCTGAGCCAGCCATTTCAGGGGAGCTATCTTTTTGATTATTTCCCAGAGCAAGAGCATATGCCTCAGACATGGGTTGTTCCTTTGGAACGTTCTAGGCAGGCGGAAATACTGCTTACGACGGGGGCATCAGGCGACAATGGTCAAATTGCTCTGGTGGCTTCTTATCAGGGATCCATTGCCCGCCAGACACGCCTGACGGCTATGGTTAACGGACAAGAAATTGTAGGGCAAAGAGGTACATTATTAATATCGGCGCAGTTGTCTGGTAATCAGTCCCTCAGTATCACGGTATACGCTACAGGGCAACTTGATCGCATGACGGTGGCATGTCAGAACATGCTGGCAGTGGAATGCGTAGGCTCGCAACCGGTTGTTGCTCCCGACGATGAGGTCATTGTTGGCATATCTGCAAGCCACGATGCCTCTGCCTGTGTGATGATTAACGGAAAAATTCGCTATGGCATTCAGCTTGAGCGCTTAACCCGAGTTAAACGTGACGGGCACCAATACTTAGATACTACCCTAGCTGTAGATTATTGCTTGGATGCTGCTGGATTGACGCGGGAAGATGTGAACTGTTTTGCCTATAACATTCAATCAGCAACGCCGGAGTATATCGGGCTGAACCAGCCAGTTTGTAGCGCAGATTTCTCGCTGTTTGATCCCTTCTCTCCGGAGGTTGTGGTTGTTAGCCACCACTTGTGTCATGCATTTGCTGCCTGGTCAGGGTCGAGATTTTCCAGAGGAAATATTGTGGTAGTGGATGGTTCAGGTGGCAGCGTGGTGGGTCAGAATGATCTATTGATTTCCGGGCAAGAGTTTTCAGAGTACTTAAATGCCGGGCTTAAGGGACAGAAACCGGAATTGCACGTAGTTTCACATTATGCCTTTCGTGAGGATGGGTATACACTGCTAAACCGTGAATATAGTCCGTCGTTTAATATTCGAGCAGGCAGTTACTCACTGGGTGAGGCTTATGCCTCTGTGAGCCAGCTGGTCTTTAACTCTTGGCATGCTTCCGGCAAATTAATGGGGCTTGCGCCTTATGGTATACCGAAATTTGCTGAAGAAATCGCCATTGAAAGCCCGCAGGGTATCTCTTTTGGCTATACTTGGAAGCAGAAATTTAGCGAAAAAGCACGTAACGTGATGGATTACGCGGATCTGGCTGCCTCGGTACAACTGGTTCTGGAAAAAGGGATCTTATCCCGCTTGGAACATTACTGTATCACGAATAGTGAGCCTTTAGTTATGACAGGAGGGGTCGCTCTGAATTCTGTGGTGAACTACAAAGTGCGTCAGAACTTTCACTTGCGCGATTTCTATTTATTCCCCGCTCAGCATGATGCAGGCATTTCCATCGGTGCTGCTAATGCTGCTTATTATAAAAGGCATGCTCGAATTCTTAGCGACGCTTTTAGTCACGATTATCTGGGGAAAATTTACGGTTATGAAGATATTGCCAGTGCCCTTAATTTATTCGCTGACCGGGTGGTCGTGAAGCCCATTGATACCGTCATGCTGGCCGAACGGTTGTATGCCGGGCAAGTCATTGGCTATTACTCTTGCACTAAAGGGGCTGAATTTGGCCCGCGTGCTTTGGGTGCCCGTTCATTGCTTGCCAGCCCTTGTTCGATGGAAAAATGGAAATTTATCAACCGTTGGGTGAAGTTCCGTGAAGATTTTCGTCCTTTTGCCCCTATGGTTACTGCCGAACACCTGAGCCGTTATTTCGAAGGTGAAGGAGACTATAAATATATGCTTGAAGTGTTGCCTGTTCGCCCTGAATATCGTGAGCAGCTTGCCGCTATTACTCATGTAGACGGCTCAGCACGAGTACAAACGGTATCTGCCAGCGACAATGAAGAAATCTATGCTTTGCTGACTGCATTTGGCGAGCGGTCGGGGTTTCCCATCTTGCTGAATACATCGTTTAATGTGCGTGGACAACCTATCGTAGAACAGCCTCAACAAGCGATCGAAATGTTGCTTTCCACTCATATTGATGCGGTAGTATTCGGTGATTATATCGTTGAGCTATCCACCCCGGAGTTTAACACGGAAACGCTTCCTGGACTGTTGCGCCTGAGCCCAGGTTGTCGGTTAAGTGGTATTCTTGAGAAAAACGAGCTGCGTCACATGCTGAGCCATGAATATCAAGGTAGCAATCAGGTCATTACTGCTTCGTTATATCAAGCTCTTCTACGCTTGGTTAGGCAATCGTCTCTAGCGGATACCCAAGCCATATATGATGAGTTAAGCCCCCTGCTCAGAAAAAACATAATGAACTACGTTCGACTGAAGTTTCTGAATATTGCCTGTGATTTTACTGAGAAATCTGAGCATGCAAAACTCTTTCACTGAAGCAGGATTGCGCCGCTACTCGACCCAAGAGGCGCTGAAATTAGCCTTACCAATGCGTAAAAAACTGGGGATCTCGCGCCTGGCTTCTGTTGGCGAATTTGTAGATATTGCCGGAGTCAGTGTAGTAAATGCTGTTCGAACCACATTAAAAAAAGGGCAAATATCAACCACCCAAGGGAAAGGGCGTAGCCTATGTGTCGCTACCTGTAGTGCATTAATGGAGGCCTATGAGCGTCACTGTGCTTGCTGGTGTGATGACCTTATCATCCGTCACGATGCTCAACATGATGACCGGCTCATACTAAGGCTGCTAGGGTTTGATCCGGAATGTGACATCGAAGACTGGGTACCGGGATATGAGTTACAAACCGGGAAAAAGGTCTTGTTACCGGCTGTAGAAGTACAGTTTCCTTATCACGGATCGGATGCACAGCGGGTGAATATACGCGCACATACTTCAGGACTAGCGTGTGGCGGTATCTTAGAGGAAGCTATCTGTTTCGCTATTCTGGAATCCTTTGAACGTAATATTATCTCCCAATTTTACCAGAACTGTTTGTCGAGTATTTGTGCAGATATTATCGATCCGGAAAGCATCAACCATCCGCCGACAAAAACCTTATGGCTGAATCTGTTTGATAAAGGATATGAAAGTTTCGCCTTACGTATTCACGGGGCGATACCGACCTATTATGTGGCTTTATACGATCCTACCAGTATGGGGCCGAAATTTATGATTGCAGGTTTCGCCTCTGGATTCACTGAAACGCAAGCGCTGGATGCCGCTTTAATGGAGGCTGTTCAGGGGCTAGTGGTCAGTTTGCAGGCGTCACGAGAAGATTTGAGTCGTCATCAGAAGAAGTACAACGATAAAAGCTTTTTTAATCATTCACGTTTTTACATGTTGCGTGAATTATTCCACAAACATTATGAAACGGTAAGTATGCCGCTGGCGCAGGATGCCCCAGCAACACTTGCCTCTGCTACCAGACTTTTAACCAGAAAACTGGCGGAAAAAGGGAATGAACACGTTTATATCATAGACTTATCTCTGCCTGAGGTGCCTTTTCATACGGTGAAAGCTGTTATTCCAGGGTTATTTGACTGGCACGTCAATCCGAGAAGGAGACAATAAATCGTGTTATTTGCTCGTAAACAAAAGCCAGTTGTGTTTGGTGGTCCCTCCTTGCTCCGTGACCCACGTTATGACTCAATAATTGAGTTTCGCCCGCCAGTCCAAGCGGGTGACTTACTGGCTCTGTTGGGGAGTGGTAGGCCTGTTCTGATCACGGATGGCCTTTTTGGTAGCAATATGTCGATTACCGTAGTGGAGTGCCTAGATTTTATCAAAGCAGGGGGAATACTACTTGGCAGTTCCAGTATGGGGGCATTGCGTGCCGCAGATTGCTATAGTCAAGGAATGGTAGGGATAGGACAAGTATTTCAGGGATATCTGTTCGGATATTACCACTCTGATGCAGATGTGGCCTTGCGATATCATATGGGGAGTTATCAGGAGATCACCCTTTCTTACGTGCATATAGAACATATTGCTTGCTATCTAATGATAGGGGGGCAGATAAGCGCACTACAAAAACGCCAGATGATGGCTCTGATACGGCGAATCATTTGGTATGAACGTTACATTGATCTGGTTATTAACGCCATGCTTAAGGTTGCTCCGTATTTAGACGTAGCGAAGTTACGTTCTTTATTTAAAGACGATGCTATGCACCCTAAAAAACAAGATTCCAAGTTAGCAATCGATTATTTAGTGAAATTTTATTTGGCAAGATGTGAGTAATAAGTAATGAAAAATCAGAATTGGTTAAAAAATATTGGCTACCTGGATAGTACATTTCGTGCAATGCAATCAACATCAAACCAAATGAGTCATTTATTGGTTGGGGCTTTGGGAGGCATGTTTGGTGCTGCAGTCTCATTACGTGTTTCCATCGCATTTTACTCATCTCTCTTCTTGGAGATTCCTTCCGGATTGCTGGCTGATCGGTTAGGTCATTTTAAAAGTGTTGCCTTAGGAAGTTGGTTTACTACTATTGCTCTGCTCGCACTGTATTGCTCGCTTGCAACTACAGATAATATCGATGCGCAAATTGCACTGCTTATATTCAGCTCTTTTTTAAGCGCCATAGGGATGGCTTTGATTTCTGGTGCTTATCAGGCGATGTTACAGGATCTGATTGATTACCAAATCGTTAAACATGGTGAAGAACATACTTTACGCACCAAGGCAATCCTGCTTTCTCAACGGTACGGCAAAGAAATAGTTTCTATCGTTCCGGTTCTTTTTTTACTGGTTTTGTTAGTGCTTTACCGAATGATCGGACATGCTGAAACCATGTTATTTATTCCGGCTGCGATGTTTATTTGCCTTGGAATATGGCTATGGCGTTTTCCTCAAATGAATGGTATGCATGATCATCACGCAAAACAGGGCATACATATCGCGCGTAAAAGCATGTTGCGTCATTTTATTACGCATCTGCGTGGGTTATCTCATTCCCAATGGCTGACTTTACTGAAACTTTCTGTGGTAATCATTTTCCTGAATTTTTCCATGGTTCATGTTCACACTTATCTCATGGTTTCTGAATTCAGGGAATACAATATCATGGAAGTTAAAATGATTTACCTAGTCCCTCTGTTTTTGTTTATTGCATCGTTTGATGTGGCTCACTATGTTAAGGGTATGATAGTCCCACGTGTAGCAGCAAAATTCTCAGATAATTCGATGATTATAATTTCTTTCGTCAGCCTGATGCTACTCTCGGTGTTTTGCTACCTTCTTTACCTCTATGTTAATGGTATTTTCGCATTGATCCTATACGTCCTGTTTTTTAGGGCTACCGTCACTATTGGTCAGGACGTAGCGATCAGTAATTTTCTTGCTCGTTTACCAGAGGAGATTCGAGCACTTTCTCTGAGCCTTGTGATGAGTACTGTGATTGTGTTATATGGGGCATATTCTGTTTATTTAACCTTTACTGGTACTGGTGCCGAACCAGCGCAATATGTCTTGCTGGAAATAGCTGCTATTGCATTGATAGGGGGAATTTTTGCGTTTTACCTGAAAATTGCTCCACAAACAGATACCAAACATTCTGAGTTGCAACCTCTTAATTAAACCACTGTAAGGAATGATGTGTCATGCAAGCAGGCAAAATAAGACTTTTCTCCACAGCCAGAACTGACGTTTATGTTCTGACCGAAGACTTTGCTCCAGCACTGGAGTTTTTTTTACTCAAAAACAAAGACAACTTTGCACCGTATGAACCTTTGCGTTCTCCAGAGTTCTACACACGCAAAAATATTACACAGCGTATTGCTGATGTATGGCCAGATTATCAGGCTAAAAAATGTTTGCTGCTGGTGTTTACCCTCACAGGCAAAGATGAGGTGGTAGGAAGTGTCAATTTCACTAATTTCGTATATGGGGTTTTTCAGGCCGGTTATTTGGGTTTTTCTCTTGATCTACACCATGAAGGTCAGGGACTGATGTCAGAAGTAATAGCAGCAGCATTACCTTGGATACGCCAGCACTATGGACTTCATCGTATTATGGCAAACCATCTGCCGGACAATGAGCGCAGTAAAAAAACACTCTCTAGGCTGGGGTTCATGCAGGAGGGTTTTGCCCGTTCTTATCTAAAAATTAATGGTAAATGGCAAGATCATGTCCTTAATTCGTACGTGTTTGAAAACTAAGGAGGTAGATCAGTGAGCCTTCATACAACACAACATTATTTAAAGCAAGCGCTGTCAGAATTGGTTGTTCAAACGCGTGAGCTTTATGGGTCGGGTACAACAACACGACTTGAAAAATTTTTTTCTGGGTTGACTGGCGAGCAGCAGAATAAACCGAAACATTCTCAACAGAAACCGCGCTTGATGTTTTTTCCAGATATGAACAATGGGCCATGGATTGAAGCAGATAGCACAGATGTGACATCGCAAGTCGCGACACTGCTTGAAGAACATTATCATACAATCAAGTCGGAGTTCATGGCAGCAGCAGAGCTCTTAACAAGTTATACTTCGCGCACTCTTTTCAAAAACCTTGGTGATAATGACTGGTCATCTATTTCATTGTGGAGCAGGGGAAAATTTAGTGATAAAGCCATTCACTTTCCTCAACTGCAAGAGGTGATTACTCAGCTTGAAGGCAAACTCTTTCCTTGGCGTGGTGAGATTTCTTTCATGAGGCTGAAAGCCGGTAGCTATTTACCGGAACATTATGACTGGACCAATGTACAGATCACCTGCCATCTCGGTATCAATATCCCTGAATACTGTAGTTTGGTGGTTGCGGGTGAGGAACGTCATTGGGAAGAAGGTAAGGCTATCTTTTTCGATCACAGTTTTTTGCATAGTGCTTATAACCACTCGGAACGTGACAGGGATATTTTGCTGATTAATTTATTACACCCTGAACTTACTCCAGCTGAAGTTTATGCTGTCACAGAACTGGGTATTGTTCTGGCTAATGTATCAGAAAGACAAAAATAATCTTTTATGGTTTTAGCATTTGCTGAGGAACCAAAGGCGGCGCTTACTTTCAGCTTGTTAACAACACTGGTAATGCTGCAATTGTCGACCATGCGGTTGGCCTAACGATAAATGATAAGCCTGTGCCACGAGGCACTGCAATTAACCTAAAAGATCCCCAATATAGTCCCAGAGTAGCAGGTGATAACGCTATCACGCTAAAGGTGGAATTGGACAGGGAGGGCCAATTCTTACTTACTACCTATCCTAATAAGGCTATTTTATTTGCCATTTTGAACCTGGGCAGTGCTCACTGTTCATTGATAAGAATGGCCTGCAACAATTACGCCTATTGAGATAGGCACTTACGCAATACCAAACCAGACATTTTCAGGTGAGTCAGTGAAAAGATTGATGACAGCAATGATAGTGACCGGTCTGTTAGGTTGCCCGGTTACTTCCGCGCAGGCGGAAGGGGTGGGGATCAATACTACCCGCATTATCTATCCAGCGGATAGCCGCGCGACAACCGCCTCAGTGAGCAATACTAGTAAAGAGGTGGTCTATTTAATACAGGCGACAATCAGCTCTACTTCTGCGGGAGACAAAACCGCCCCATTTCTGGTGACGCCTCCCCTGTTTCGTATGGAACCAGACAGCCAGAATCAGGTGCGCATCGTCAAAACTGGTCCGTCGCTGCCTATCGACCGGGAATCGCTGTTCTGGTTTACGGCGAAGGTCATTCCGTTAAGCTCTGAATCCGATAATCGCTCCCAGCGGAATGTCTCCGGCGGAATACCAGTGAAAGGAAACTTAATGAAATATTTAAAATTATTCGTGTTGCGTGTTGGTTTTATGGTTATTGCTGCCACGGTTTATGGTCATCAAGGGGTACAGGCTGAGGATAATATGCGTTTTCACGGTGCATTGGTTAAAGAACCTTGCACGATTAATCCGGGTGATGAAGATATCCAGCTCGATTTTGCAACAATGTCTGAAAAATATTTGTATCTGCATGGTAGGACCCATAGCGAACCTTTTCTGCTCAGATTATCTGGTTGCGATATGAGTGTGGGCAAATCGATTAAACTGACATTCAGTGGCATGGAAAATACGCAATTGCAGGGCTTATTAGCGTTAAGTGCTGGGAGCCAAGCCGCTGGGATTGCCATTGGTATAGAAA
>NZ_JAJAFZ010000093.1:0-12316 GCF_025384895.1 Photorhabdus kayaii | reverse complement strand
TCCATCCTTCTACAGCCACTGTCGCTAAAATCATTCGATCAAGGTTTTCTAGTTGTTCAAATTTAACCCCAAACTTAAGTTTCAACCGCATTAAGATATTTTCAGGTATCAAGCTCACTGTCAGTAATTCTAACAAAGTTTGTTCTGGTGTCTAACGTTCATATAAATTAGGCCGACGCCAGTCAGCAGAAGACCAGCCACTATATTTTGGATAACCCAGCATGCTTACGTTTCATAAGATTTCAAATGGAGACGCTAAATGTATATCTATTAGATATACAACTGCTATAATGACTATCTACCAATTTGCTACACAGGTGATTTATGAGAACACAACCTAAAGAAACCCCGATCAACATCCGGGCGAAAGCCTTCCAGCGGGAGCTTATTGACCATGCAGCAAACCTGCTCTCAAAGACCCGAACTGATTTCATCTTGGACGCTGCCTGCCGCGCAGCCGAAGATGCCATACTCGATCAGCGCCACTTTTTCGTTAACGACGAAAAATACCATATGTTCATGCAGATGCTGGAGCAACCGCTTTCTGATAATGAAGGTTTTAAAAAACTGATGGGATATAAAGCACCGTGGGAATAAGCACACCTGAAATATTAACGGCTGAACATAATATAAATGATTTTTATTGCCAGCATGAAACATTAAACGAATGGCTTTCACGCCGGGCTTTAAAAAATAATAAGCTCGGCGCGAGCCGCACATTTGTTATTTGCAAGGAAGGCACAAAAGACGTTATCGGTTATTATTGTCTAAGCGCCGGTTCAATTAATCATATTGAATCTACACCATCGCTTAAACGCAATATGCCAGATCCTATCCCTGTAGTGCTTCTTGGCCGTCTGGCTGTCGATGTGGAATATCAGGGGAAGAAGCTCGGGGCATTGCTTCTCCAAGATGCTTGGAAGCGTGTCGCCAGCACGGCAGAACAAGTGGGCATTTCAGCTATAATCGTCCACGCACTTGATGAGAGCGCGCGAACGTTCTATACGCGTCTTGGCTTCGTCCAGTCACCGTTGGAGCCATACACGCTGATGCTTCCATTAGGCAAACAGAAGTGAAAGAATTTTTACTAAACCCTTTTTTTCCCTTTGGTATTATTGTCGGAATAATATTTTATCCCAAGACAAGAACCACTATTCCTTAAGTATTCACCAAATCCACCGCTTCACGAGTCAGGCGACCGATTTCCTGCCAATTTCTGCTCTCCACCAGCGCTTGACTAACCATCCATGAACCACCACACGCCACAATACGCGGTACAGCAAGATAATCGCGAATATTATTTGGTCCGACTCCCCCAGTCGGCATAATTTGCAATTCAGTATAAGGTGCCAATATCGCTTTAATCATTGGCAAACCGCCGGAAGGTTCTGCCGGGAAGAATTTCAGCAGTTTTAACCCCAATTCCATTGCACCTTCAATCGCACTTGGATTATTCACACCCGGAATAATAGGAATATTTAATTGCAGACAGGCTTTGACCGTATTTGGATTAAACCCCGGAGAAACCATAAAATCAGCGCCAGCTTGTTTCGCAGCAACCACCTGATCACGATTCAGAACGGTTCCTGCGCCAATTAACATACTCGGCTGAGCCTCTCTCAACAGACGAATAGCTTCCGCCGCCGCCGCAGAACGGAAAGTAATTTCCGCTACCGGCAAACCATTGTCAGCTAATGCCTTACCCAACGGAATAATATCTTCCGCTCGGTCAATAGCAATCACAGGTACAATTTTTAACTGGCGTAACTGTTCAATCATCTGTTTCATCAATTTTCTCTCCGCTGTTAAAAGAAACTGTCAGTCACTGCTTGAGTTGCACTGATTGGAATAATCGCCCCTTTATGCTGAATAACGGTACCAGCCAGACAATGCCCCATAATTGCCGCTTGTTGTATCGGACAATCCGTCAGAAATCCTGCCAGAAACCCAGCATTAAAGGCGTCTCCCGCCGCCGTGGTATCGGCCACGTTAACAACCGGCACCGTTGGGATCAGCTCAATCGGAGTATCCTGTACCAAATGCTGATAATAGCAACCGGCAGCCCCCGCTTTAATCACGGCTTCTTTAACGCCTGCTTGTTTAAGACGAATCATGGTTGCTGTAACCGATTTATCGCCCCACAGCTTACATTCATCGTCATCTGTCACCAGTGCCAATGAGGTAAAGGCGAGTAATTTCTGATAACAAACTTGGGTTTCCTCCACACTTTGCCATAATGCCGAACGATAATTACTGTCGAAAATGATGGTTTTTCCTTGAGCAGCCAGCTCAGCCAGCAAGTTTAGTAGCTTTTCACGATCATCAACAGGCAAGATAGCCAAACTGATACCACTGAGATAAATGGCATCCATCTGCTGTAATGCTTGCATAACCGAAGAGAAATCAGGATGGCGCACCATATAACGGGCAGCGGAATTATTACGCCAGTACAGAAAGGTGCGCTCTCCCTGTCCATCAAGTTGAATCAAATACAGTCCCGGTTGGCGAACCGGATCACGCAAAATCAGATGGGTGCGAATACCCTCGTCTTGCCAACGTGTGATCATCCCTTCACTGAGCGAATCCAAGCCCAACGCAGTCACAAAATGAACAGCAATCTTCTGTCGGCTTGCACGTGCTAAATAAACCGCACTGTTCAAGACATCACCACCGAAAGTCTGATGCATGGTCGAAAAAGGGGCACCATTAAGTTCGATCATACATTCACCAAGGAGTGCAATCTGCTTCATAGATTTTCTCCCGGCAAAGCAAAATAACGGCGGGCGTTATTAAAACAAATATCCTCAACTATCTGCCCTAACATGGCTTTGTGGTTAGGAATTTCGCCCTTTTCTGCCCATTGCCCTAACACATTACACAGAATGCGGCGAAAATATTCATGCCGCGTGTATGAAAGAAAGCTACGAGAATCGGTCAACATACCAACAAATTGACTCAGCAACCCAAGTTGGGAAAGTTGTTCAAGCTGACGCAACATGCCATCTTTCTGATCATTGAACCACCAGCCCGAACCAAACTGCACTTTACCGGCGATACCGCCACCTTGAAAGTTACCGGCCATCGTAGCAATCACTTCGTTATCTCGTGGATTCAGACAGTAAAGAATCGTTTTCGGCAACTCATCCGTCACATCCATACTATCCAGCAAGCGAGATAGCGGCCAAGCAATATTGTTATCACCAATGGAATCAAAGCCGCTATCCGCGCCAAGTAAGCGGAACATCCGGCTATTATTGTTGCGAATAGCGCCGATATGCATTTGCATCACCCAACTACGGGCGGCATATTGCCGGCCAAGCCAGACCAGAATCGCCGTGGTGTACTGTGCAATTTCAAGCTCAGAGAGAATGCCCCCTGCCAGCCGTTTTTGCAGGATGCCATTTAATACCGTTTCATCAGGAATAGGAGCATAGCGCAAATTTTCTATGCCGTGATCAGCAGCCCGGCAGCCATGAGCAGCAAAATGCTCAAGCCGACGCTCCAACGCGTTCAACACATCAGCAAAAGCAGCAATCGATACATCAGCCACGGCTTCAAGCTGTTTGATATAGTCAATGAAACCCGCCAGCTCGATTTTAAATACCCGATCAGGACGCCAGCTTGGTAATACTTCGATATCGAAACTCTCATCTGTCGCGATTTGGCGGTGATATTGCAAAGAATCTACCGGATCATCCGTGGTTCCAACCATACGCACATTCATTTGCTGCATGATGCCACGCGCTGAAAACGCCGGGGTTGCCAGCTTTTCATTACATTGATGCCAGATTTCATCCGCGGTTTGCGGCCCAAACAATATCCCGCTAATACCAAATGGACGACGTAATTCTAGATGTGTCCAGTGATAAAGCGGATTTCCTAAGGTCAACGGTACTGTTTCTGCCCATGCCTGATATTTTTCATAATCACGGGTTTGCTTGCCGGTAATCAGTGATTCATCAATACCCGCACAGCGCATAGCCCGCCATTTGTAGTGATCCCCTTCCAACCAAATCTGACCAAGGTTATCAAACCGGCGATTTTCAGCAATTTCACGCGGATTAAGATGACAGTGATAATCATAAATCGGCATATCTGCGGCATGTTCATGATATAGCTGACGGGCAGTTTCATTGTTCAGAAGAAAATCGTCACACATAAAATTTTTCATATCATTTTCCTGTCAGCTAAATCGAGTGCCGCCACAGCATGACGAGCGCCGCAATCCAATAATAATTGATAAGCTGCGGTAACCGCCCGGACAAAATGCGGATTAGCTAACACTGGGTTACCAAAAATCGCCAACAACGCGGGTACTACATCAACAGATAACCCATATTGCTGGTAAATGGATTTAAACTGCTCAACCAGCGGATCACGCACATCAATCAATTTGCCTTGTTCATCTTTTCCACTGACATAACGCATCCACCCGGCGATACCCAAGGCTAAATGGCGGTAATCGCTGCCGTTTGCCAGATGATAAATGACAGAATCAAACATACGTTGTGGCAGCTTCTGGCTGCCATCCATTGCTATCTGCCCGGTTTGATGCTTAAGGTTGGGGTTACTAAAACGTTCAATCAACAGATGAGCATATTGAAAAAGATCGGTTCCTACCGGCATCGTCAAAGTTGGCGCTTGTTCTTTCAACATTAGATCCAAAGCGGCTTGCCAGTAATCGGGGTTCACCATTGCGTCAGCAATATGCGCATATCCCGCTAAATAGCCCAGATAGGCTAAAAATGAGTGGCTACCGTTTAGCATCCGTAATTTCATGGTTTCAAAAGGCACCACATCTTTAACGAATTGAGCTCCTGCCACATCCCAGTTTGGGCGGCCATTGGCAAAATTATCCTCAATCACCCACTGACGGAAAGGTTCACAGGTGATTGCACACGGATCATAGACCCCCAACTGTTCAGCTATCTCCTCCAACGATGCTAATGTGGCCGCAGGAACAATCCGGTCAACCATTGTGCATGGAAAAGTCACATTCAGTTCAATCCATTGGGCTAACTTTTCATCACGCAAACGGGCAAAATCCACCACCGCTTCACGGGCAACTTTGCCATTTTCTCTGACATTATCGCAGGACATCACCGTCAATGGCGGCAAGTCACGTTCATAACGCAGACGAAGCGCCTCGACAATATAACCAATGGCCGATGTCGGTTCGGTTGGGTTAGCTAAGTCCCGTTGAATGAATGCATTATTCACATCCAGCTTGCCGCTGGCTGCATCGATGCAATACCCTTTTTCGGTAATCGTCAGAGAAATAATCGCCACTTGCGGCTGCGCTATAGTTTCCAGAATACCTTGCTGACCCACAAACTCAGGGTGCAAAGCATCAATCATAGAGCCGATAATTTTTAGCTCCGTTTTCTCTGCCCCTTTCTCCGCAATGGTACACAAGCAATCCTGCTGTTTAAGTTGCTGAATCAACCGATGACCGGAGAACAAACTGACTTCACAAATTCCCCAATCACTGCCCGTTTTTTCCAACATGTGATGAGTAAAAACCGCCTGATGTGCGCGGTGAAAAGCGCCACATCCCAGATGGACAATACGGGCAACCAACTTCTGACGATCATAAGAAGGCAGAGAAATAGCGGGATTAATTTTGCTGTTGGCTATATTACGGATCATAGAACAATTCCTGTTTAATGACGCGGATGACCTGAATGCTTAGTAATTCAGTAACATCTGAGGCAACCACAAGCTCAGTTGCGGTATGAAGGTCACCAGCATCAACGCGATAACCAAAGCGCAATACATGGGGATTAAAGGCTTCAATACCTTATTAATGCTGACCTCACCGATAGAACAACCCACAAACAACGCACTCCCTACCGGCGGTGTACAGATACCAATAGCCAGGTTGAAGGTCATAATGATACCGAAATGTACCGGATCAACGCCCATATTCTGCGCTACTGGCAGGAAAATCGGCGTAAAAATCAGAATCGCCGGTGTCATATCCATAAAGGTTCCGACCAACAACAGAATGAGATTAATGACCAGCAGAATAACCAGAGGGTTTTCAGAAACCGCCATGAGTGCATCAGCGATCAAATAGGGCAGATCCGCATTCGCCATTGCCCAAGACATGCCCATTGATGCACCAATCAACAACAAAACAATGGAAGTGGTCACCGCAGAATCCAGAATGATTTTAGGTAATTGGGTGAAACTGACTTCACGATAAATCAATACTGCTAATACAAAGCTATATAACACGGCAATCGCCGAGGCTTCTGTGGCAGTAAAAATACCCGCAATGATCCCTCCCATAATAACCACAACCAGCATCAGAGAAGGCAATGCGCGAACCAATGTGGTGAAAAACTCGTTCCATGTAGGCTTGGGTGATACCGGATAACCACGGCGTTTGGCAATGATTGCCGCGACAACCATCAAGGATACGCCCATCAAAATGCCGGGAAGATAACCCGCCAGAAACAGTGCAGCAATTGACGTGCCACCAGAAACCAGTGAGTAAACAATCAAGGTGTTACTTGGCGGGATCAACAAACCGGCAGGACAGGAAGCAATGTTTACAGCGGCAGAATATTCCGGTTCATAACCCTCTTTTTTTTGCATTGGCGCCATCGTTCCACCGACCGCCGCAGCCGATGCCACTGCTGAGCCCGAAATCGCGCCGAAAAACATATTCGCCATGATATTGACGTGAACCAGAGAACCGGGCAAACGGCCGCCCATGACTTTTGCCAGATTAATTAGACGGGCAGCGATTCCCCCTTGGTTCATCATATTTCCCGCCAAAATAAAGAACGGGATAGCGAGCAGAGAGAAGTTATCAACACCGACTGCCATACGTTGAGCAACCACAGTAATCGCCGCTTCCATTGGCAAAGTCATCATAATTACCAGTAATGATGACAAACCAATCGCAAAAGATACCGGTACACCCAGTGCCAGCAACATGGCAAAACTACCGAACAACGCTAAAACCACTTGCCAATCCATAAGCTTATCCTCTTCTGCCTGATGACTTTATTGATTTTCAGAAATAACCACGTCTTTACCTGAAAAATTCCGAATAAGAGCAACAATGTCTACTAGCACATAGCAAATCATCAGAACACCGCTAATTGGCAGACATAAATAGACATATCCCATCTGTAGCCCTAGCGCAGGGGTAATTTGCCCGGTTTCAAGGGTTGAGATCACCAGTACCGATCCGCCATACACCAGCACGATCGCAGCAAACAGAGCGATCGCGGCTTGGATCACCAAACCCACACTATTTTTGCCTATCCCCTTAAGTTTCATCGTTAACAGGTCGATAGCTAAATGGCGATGTTGACCTGTGGTATATGCCCCGCCAATCATGGCGACCCACATAAACAGATAACGAGCAAGTTCATCCGTTACCGTACTCGGCGTACCAAACACATAGCGGGAAACCACCTGCCATGTGACACAAAACACCAAAAATACGGAAAGGCTGACGGTAAAAAATGCCAAACCTTTATTGATGCAATACACAAGGTTTTTCACGGGGCTTTGTCCTTATTGGCCTCAACGAGTGCCCTATTTGATCGACCAAATAGGACAAACTGTCTGACCAAAATCAGTAAAGGAAGCTTTACGTTGCTTGGATTATAAGATCCAGGTCAAAAAAACATCCAGTGAGCGGGATCACAAACTGACTGGTTCACCCGTTGGTCCGATTATTTTGTGATATTGGTCAACCAAATTACTTTTACTTTTTGACGAAATCCGAAGTGATGCTTATGGTTTGACCATCAGTTCAGTTGTGCCCGTAACCTATTTACAACAATTGGAGAACGAACAATGAGCAATTCTAAGCGTATTTTATCTACTGTAATTGGTGCGATATTTGCCTTAAGCGCGTCACAAGTTACGGCGGTAACAACATTAAAACTCAGCCATAACCATAACCGCGATCATGCAGTGCACAAGGCAATGACTCAGTTTGCAGATGAAGTTCGCCAAAAAACGAATGGTGATGTTCGTATTCGTATCTATCCAGACGCACAATTGGGCAACCAGCGGGAATCGATGGAACTGATGCAAAATGGCGCATTGGATTTAGTCAAATCCAATGCCGCAGAACTGGAAGCTTTTTCGCCCGCTTATTCTGCTTTTAACTTACCTTATCTGTTCCGCGATAAAGCCCATTACGAAAAAATTAAAAACGGCGAGATGGGTAAAGAGATTCTGGCATCCAGCAAAAACCGTGGCTTTATTGGCATAACCTACTATGAAGCCGGCGCTCGTAGCTTCTACGCCAAAAAACCTATCCGCACGCCAGAGGATCTAAAAGGCATGAAAATTCGGGTTCAGCCTGGCCCAACAGCCATTTCGATGGTGAAAAATTTAGGTGGTAACCCAACTCCGCTGGCTTACGGCGAACTGTATACTGCTCTACAACAGGGTGTGGTAGATGCCGCAGAAAATAATATTCCCTCTTTCAGCCTGAGCCGTCACAGTGAAGTTGCCAGATACTTCTCGCTGGATAACCATACTATGGTGCCAGACGTCCTTGTTATTTCTACTAAATCGCTAAATAAGCTGTCAGCAGAACAACAAAAAATTCTTATAAACGCGGCCATTAACTCTTCTCAATATATGACGAAATTATGGGAAAAATCAGAGGAGAAAGAGCGCCAGAATGCAAAGAAAATTGGCGTTAAGTTCGTCGATGTGGATCAAAAATCGTTTGAAGAGGCGGTCAAACCTATGTACGACGACATTAAGAAAAGCGACCCAGTGCTTTACCGCATGGTGGAGCGCATCCGCGCAGTCAGATAGTCATTGGCGAAGGCCATTTGGCCTTCGCCCTTAAGCGGCATTTCTGGTTGACCAATTTCCATTTTTGACTATTATCTACACAATACCATCGATAATCACGACAATAATAGTGACACCATGAAGCATTTACTTGAGCCAAAACGTCCTTACCAAGAAGTTGGCATTTCATTAAGAGAGATGATTGCCAACCAGCAATATCGTATCGGGGATCGCTTACCGCCGGAGCGAGAACTTGCTGAATTACTACAGGTTTCCAGAACCGTTGTGCGTGAAGCATTAATTATGCTCGAACTAGAAAGCCTTATTGAAGTCCGCAAAGGTTCCGGGATCTATATTATTAACCGCCCTCACCTACCCACTTCCTCTTCATTCTCAGTTAACGCAGCAGGACCTTTTGAGTTATTACAAGCTCGCCAATTACTGGAAAGTAATATTGCCGAATTTGCCGCCATGCAAGTGACACCAAATAACATTGCGAATATGCGTCGAGCCTTGCAAAAGGAATCCGAAGATTTAGCCTCCGGTGAAGATGAATCCGGCGACAGAGAATTCCATCTGGCGATTGCGGAAGCAACCCATAACAGCATGTTAGTTGAACTGCTTAAACAATCTTGGGCATGGCGAGAAAATAATCCCATGTGGCAGAAACTGCACACTCGAATTACCGATAAAGATTATCGTAAAGAATGGCTGCATGACCATCAGATCATTTTATCCGCCATGATCAAAAAAGATCCGGCGGCGGCCAAACAAGCAATGTGGCAACATTTGGAGAATGTGAAATTACGTTTACTGGAATTGTCTGATGTTGACGATCCCTATTTCGACGGTTATCTCTTTAATTCATATCCCTATGAAATAGCAAAGAGGCGTAATTAATTTAACGACATAATTAATAATTTTTTATATCCAATTATTCTGGTGGATTTTTTTCATTCTGAATTTATGCAAAGGTAGATAACAATGGAACAAACCTGGCGTTGGTTCGGCCCAAATGACCCTGTTTCTTTAGATGATATCCGTCAGGCTGGTGCAACTGGCATCGTTACCGCATTACACCATATTCCTAACGGACACGTTTGGAACAAAGACGAAATCTTGGCCCGTACAACCCTCATCGAAAATAAGGGGCTTATCTGGTCAGTTGTTGAAAGTGTACCTGTCCATGAAGAGATTAAAACTCAGACCGGTCGCTATCAGCAATGGATTAATAACTACAAAACTTCACTGAAAAATTTGGCGGAATGTGGCATCGATACCGTCTGCTATAACTTTATGCCTGTGCTGGACTGGACACGCACCGATCTGGAATACTCACTCCCTGATGGTTCTAAAGCCCTACGTTTTGATCAAATTGCCTTTGCCGCATTTGAAATCTATATCCTCAAACGTCCAGATGCAGAAGCTGATTACACCGTCGAAGAACAAGCTCAGGCAAAAGTCTATTACGACAACATGTCTGCTGCTGATATTAAGAAACTCACCACTAATATTATTGCCGGTCTGCCGGGGGCCGAAGAGGGCTATACGTTAGCAGAATTTCAGGCGCAATTAGATCGCTACAAAGATATTACCCGCGATAAACTGCGTGAACATTTGGCTTATTTCCTGCACCAGATTGTTCCTGTATGTGAAGAATATGGTTTACGTCTGGCAATTCACCCAGATGATCCGCCGCGTCCTATTCTGGGCTTACCACGTATTATTTCCACTATTGAAGATATTGAATGGTTAGCAACCATTGAACCAAGCCCGGCTAACGGTATTACCATGTGTACCGGCTCCTATGGCGTTCGTGGTGATAATGATTTGGTCGAGATAATTAAATGCTATGGTAATCGAATCTATTTCACTCACCTGCGCTCCACCCAACGGGAAGAAAACAGTAAAACTTTCCATGAAGCCGCTCATCTGGCAGGTGATGTGGATATGTATAATGTAGTGATGGAAATCCTGCGTGAAGAATATCGCCGTAAGAAGGCTGGAGATAACCGTTTGATACCTATGCGCCCTGATCATGGTCATCAAATAATTGATGACCTGAAAAAACAGACTAATCCCGGCTATTCCTGCATTGGCCGATTAAAAGGTCTGGCAGAAATTCGCGGTCTGGAATTAGGTTTAAGGCGAGCGTTTTTTTAAAATAAGTAATGAGTTTAAGTTATTCACTATATTTACTAGTAACCCTAAAAAGGGTTACTTTTTATATTTTCCCACATCGATGTGTCTATCAAGGTGTTGAAATAAAACCTTATTCTATTATTTTAATTAGTTTTCTAACAGTGAGAAAACCCTTATCAAACTCTCTGTTTTTCAATTAAGTAAGAATAAGTTATACCAATTTGTTTTTAGTGAAAGTCGTATAACCTCCAGGTTTTAACGCAATATTATCTCTACGGGATATATGTGGATTACGAGGAGTTCTCAATCCAACTTTTTTCCAATCTGGCCATTGCTCAACTATTTTTCTCATTTCGGCTAAATAAGCTAGAAACTCTTCTCTCTCGGTCATTTTCCTAACTCCTCTATTAAGTTATCCACGTTAATTACTGATTGTGACTCTTTTTCTACATAAGATAATGGTAGCATCTGCATCCTAAGCTTTGCTTTTAGGATAGGGTTCAATATAGACAACTCGTGTTATACCACTGGCAACGATATGTTTTGCACAATTATGGCAAGGGAATGTAGTACAATACAATATTCCATTATGAGTACTAATGTTACTTCTTGCACATGCCAAGATTGCCTCCATTTCAGCATGCACAACCCTGCCATATTCGGTAATATCCTTTATTTTACTTTTTAGGAGATATTCCTTAAATACTTCCTTTTGTTCATCTACAATACCTTTAAGTACATCTTCAATAATTAACCTTTTCTGTTTCGCATTTGAATCCTCACCTATCTTATAATCTCTACCATTTTCAGCATTTTCAATTGCATCTCCTACATAATCAGGCCAATATAATCCTCCGCCAAATCGTGGTACATCATTAGCTCCAGTTGAGATTATATTCTTATCTTTGGTTAATACCGCACCAACCTGACGGGAAAGATCCCTGATCGTAAAGAAGCAGAAAAAGCCATAAACATAGCATATTCATCAAAGGTTGGTGTGACATATGGATTACCAAAAATAAGATCTAATATTCTCCATATATTATTGTCGGTCCTATTTTTATTTCCATCATAATTTATAAAGAAATCTGATAACTCATAAGTATCTCTGGTATGCTGTCCCCATTTATTCCCCTCATTAGAATCACGATCGATCAATTTTTTAGCCTTTACCTCATCAATACATTTATCAACAATAAGATTTCTTAATATTTATGATTCACCAGTATATACACCTATCAGGAAAAAGCCATTTGCATAAATATCCCTTAATGCATTGACCTCATCCGGGTGTTTAAGAGAATTTATAATATATGCTTTCCTGACCGATGGTGTTGGTAAAGTGTTTTTCTTTCTTCTTCCTTTATTTATCTTTGCTGCCGCAGCCAATGCT
>NZ_JAJAFZ010000092.1:0-13126 GCF_025384895.1 Photorhabdus kayaii | reverse complement strand
TTATTTTACACCTAGTTGGATAATTGAATATGATTCGTCGATATCTTTAACATCTTGAATGACCAGCCCTGCTTGGTTAGCCAAATATTCGAATTCCGTTAAGTCACGCTCTTTCCCTAAAGATGATACATCCATTAATATATCAAAATATTTAATTGTTTTAGACTGTGGCTTTTTCATTAAAGTTATTAATAAAATAGTTGCATTATTACCCATTGCCTTTCGGCAATTTTCTAAAATGAGTATTGCATCATTATCAGGCCAATCATGAATAACATTCTTTAGAATATATAAATCGTAACCTGCCGGAATTGATCTAAAAAAATCTCCATCTATAAAATCTATGTTTTCGTAATCAGGAAGTACATTATATCTGTCCAATACAGCGTAATGTTTTTCTTTTATCTTTTCACTCATTCTTATCAGAAGATTCCCTTCGCCTCCGCCAACATCTAATATTTTATCGTGTTGACTAAAATCATAAATATAAAATAATTTTTCAATCATTTTATCTGAATCTTTTGACATTAAGGAATCAAATTTTGATTTGAGCAATTTATTACTATCCAAATGCTCAAAGAATGGTTTTCCATTCGCTATTTCAAATGCCGATTTACCATTATTTTCAAGTAAGGATTTTGGGTACATTAACCAAGCGTTCCAGAGATCTGAGTTAAATTCCCACTTTGCAATTAATGATTCCATACTCTCAGGATCGGCAAGCACACTACATTCCTCAGAAAGTGCAACTCTATCATTGCTGCTAACCAATACCCCGATTTCAATTAAGAAATCACATAATCGATTAAGTCGAGAATAATCAATACCATATTGGCTGGCAAGTTCGTTGATATCCATATAAGTGCCATTTTTAAAGTGAACAGACAAACCTGTATCCACAAAAGTATAGATGGCAATTGATTTTCTATATGATGTAATAAGTTCGGCTAGCATTAGTTGTCCTTTATATCTTTATCTTATATACCCATCATCTTTCAAGTTGCCTCTTTGTTGGCTGTACTCCCTTACCGTCGCGATGCATCTTGAAATCCATAGAGTATAAAAAAGTGAATTTTTTATCTAAAATTCAGAAAATACCATGATAATTTATTAGGTATTCTGATAACTAGAATGAGTTCATTAACTTTGCTATCTTTTCTTGGTAATATAAATGAAGATATCATTCTCCTTATTATCCAATTGGTTAACTGACTTTGGTTATGTATTTTTGGGGTTAAAATTGTTAATTATCGGGCTATATTAAACATGATAAAAAGAAATGATGAAGATTACAATTAACTCTTTTAAGGGGTTTTAAAAATCAAATAAAATAATTTAACTTAATATATTTATTTATGCTATCTAAATTATTTTCATTTCCACGAATGAACTTTCTTTCCACTTTAATATCCATATATTTTATTGATATAAAAAAGTATGTCATCAAATATTTGCACGACATACTTATTATATATTTTTTCAGAGAAACAATATCCATACAATTATATTTAAATTATTTTACCCCTAGCTGGATAATTGAAGATAATTCATCGATATCTTTAACATCTTTAATAACCAATCCTGCCTGGTTAACCAAATGCTCTAATTCCGTCAAATAACGCTCTTTTCCTGAAAATAGTACATCCATTAATATATCCAAATATATCACCATTTTAGATTGTGGTTTCTTCGTATAACTTATCAATAAAACAGTTGAACCATTATCCATTGCCTTACGGCAATTTTCTAAAATGAGTATTGCATTCTTATCAGGCCAATCGTGAATAATATTCTTTAAAAGATATAAATCATAACCTGATGGAATTGACTTTAGAAAATCTCCATTTATAAAATCTATATTTTCCAAAACAGGAATTTCATCATATCTATCTAATACAGCGTAATGTTTTCCTTTTATCTTTTCGCCCATTTTAACCAAAAGATTTCCTTCTCCTCCTCCAACATCTAATATTCTGTCGTACTGGCTAAAATCATAAATATCAAGTAGCTTTTCAATGATTTTATCTGAGATTTTTGACATTGAAGAATCAAAATTTGATTTGAGTAATTTATTACTAGCTAAATATTCAAAGAATGATTTTCCATGCTCTATTTCAAATGCCGGTTTTCCATCATTTTCAAGTAAAGATCTTGGATACATTGACCAAGCGCTCCAGCAATCTGGACTCAACTCCCATTTTACAATTAATGACTCCATACTTTCAGGATCGGCAAGTGCACTACATTCCTCAGAAAGGCTAACTTTATGGCCGTGGTTAACCAATACCCCAATTTCAATTAAAAAATCACATAATCGATCAAGTCGTGAATAATCAATACCACATTGACGGGAAAGTTCGTCTATATCTACATAAGCTCCATTTCTAAAGTGAATAGATAAACCGGTATCAACAAAAGCGTAGATTGCGGCTGATTTTCTATACGATGTAATAAGTTCGGCTAGCATTGAGTTATCCTTTATGTCTTTATCTTATATACCCGTCATCTTTCAAGCTGCCTCTTTGTTGGCTGCACTCGGTCACATAGTTACCTATGCTCCCGGGGATTCACTCCCTTGCCGTCGCGATCCATCTTGAAATCCATAGGGTATAAATAGAGTAAGTGTTTTATCTAAAATACATTAAATACCATAATGAATAATTGGATATTTCGATAACTAATATGTGATTATTATCTTTGTTACCTTTTCATCGTGAGATAATAAAAATTCCACTTTCCTTATTTGCCCATTGTTTAACTTACTTTAATAATGCATTTTTAAACAGAATTGTTAACTATCAGACTATATTAAATTCGACAAAAATAAATGACAAAGATCACAATTAACTCTTCTCAGAAACTTCCAATATAAAATAGAATTGTTTAATATAGTTATTAATCGTTTTTATTGTCAGAGAGTAAGTTTGCTTTCTATTTTAATACTTATACCCGTCATCTTTCAAGCTGCCTCTTTGTTGGCTGCACTCACTCACCCCGGTCACATCGTTATCTATGCTCCCGGGGATTCGCTCCTTTGCCGCCGCGATGCATCTTGAAATCCATAGGGTATATACATTTAATTATTAACATAAAATAAAATGTGGCATCAAATATCTTGATGCCACATTATATATATATATTTCACAATGATCGATTATAAATATAATCATCTTTGGAAATAATCCTAAACCCCTAATAATTTATTTTACCCCTAATTCTATAAATGAAAATATTTCATCTAAATCTTCATAAGATCGAATGACAAGTCCCGCTTGGCTAGCTATATCTTCGAATTCAGACAAATAACGTTGTTTCGCTGAAAATAGCATATCCATTAATATATCCACAGATTTAACTACCAAGGATTGTGGTTTTTTCATTAAGGTTATTATCAAGAGGGTTGTGTTATTATCCATCGCTTCTCGGCAATTCTTCAAAATGGATATAGCATCATTATCAGGCCAGTTATGGAGAACATTTTTTAAAATATATAAATCATAACCTGTCGGAATTGGCTTAAAAAAATCTCCGCTTATGAAATTTATACCTTCTGAAATAGGCACTTCATTATATCTGTCCAATACAGCGTAATCTTTTCCTTTGACCTGTTCACTGATTCTGATCAAAAGCTCTCCGTCTCCACCCCCCAGATCTAATATTCTGTTATGTTTATTAAAATCATAAATAACAAGCAATTCTTTAATTATTTTATTTGTGTATTTTGACATTAAAGCATCAAAATCTGATTTTAATCCCTTATTACTATCCAAATGCTCAAAGAATGATTTTCCATGCACCATTTCAAATGCCGATTTACCATTGTTTTCCAGTAAGGATTTTGGATACATTAACCAAGAATCCCAATGTTCTGAATTGATTTCATATTTTACTGTTAAGAATTCTACGCTATTAGGATCAGCAAGTGCACTGCATTCCTCAGAAAGTGCAACCCCTTGGTTGCTGCTAACCAATACTCCTATTTCAATTAAGAAATCACATAGCCGATTAAGTCTTGAATAATCAATACCATATTGACTGGCAAGTTTGTTAATATCTACATAGTCTCCATTTTTAAAGTGAATAGATAAACCAGCATCAACAAAAGTATAGATTGCAGCGGTTTTTCTATATGATGTAATGAGATCGATTAGCATTGAATTACCCTTTCTGTATTTTTAAATGAGGTTATTATATAGAACATAGATAGTACCACTATAACTAACCATATATATCCGTCATCTTTCAAGTTGCCTCTTTGTTGGCTGCACTCGCTCACCCCGGTCACATAATTATCTATGCTCCCAGGGATTCACTCCCTTGCCGTCGCGATCCATCTTGAAATCCATAGGGTATATAGTTGAAACACTTTTATCCCCAAATGTAATTATTAACTTTGCTATCTTTTCCTTATGAGATAATGAAAATTTGATTCATTTTTGACAATTGCTTACTCACTTTAATTATATGTTTTTAGCCGTAAGTAATTAACTCTCAGACTATATAAAATATGATAGAAAGAAATGTTAAAAATCACAATTAACTCTTTTTAGGGGTTTTTAAGATTAAATTAAAAGATATGCCTTAATAATATTTTTCTTTCAGAAAACTCACACAAAGAATGAATGATTATAAAAAGATTGATAACCATTTCATGAATATATTGATTATTACCGACCACATAATTTCAAGTATTATCTCTGTAGCCCAGAAACCACTTTTGATCTATGCTGAACGCTAAAAACAAGCTTAAGATTATTATCAATCTAAAAGCCCCACAGCAGGAAGATAGAACTTAATGAGTATCCACATCGTTCCTCAAGAACAGCTGAGCAAAGATCGCATCAATGAAAAAACAGCAGATTATATCCCACCATTGCTTTTTGCTAATCTGAGAAATCTTTATCAGCGTCGAGCAGAACGCCTGCAACAATTGGCAAAAGAGAGTCCATTCGTTGATTATCTTAACTTTTCAGCACAAGTTGCCCAAGCTCAGCAAAAAGCGTTGCATGATAATCCATTGAAAATGGAGATAGCAGATATCTTAGAAAAATCTGTCATTGAAGGTAAACCGCCTCTGGATTGCAAAACCTTCCAACGTACTGAACACTGGCAAAAATTACTTCACTCTCTGATAGCAGAATTACTGCCAGATGCGTCGGAACATGTTAATGCCGCTCTGGATAATCTAGAAAAAGCGCCAGAACAGGAGCTGGAACAGATGGCCGATGCTCTGCTGAAAAATGAATTCAGTAAAATCAGCCCTGAAAAAGCACTTTTTATCTGGGCGGCACTTTCCCTCTATTGGGCACAAATGGCAAATCAAATCCCAGGAAAAGCGAGGGCAGAATATGGTGAACATCGTCAGTTTTGCCCGGTTTGCAATAGTATGCCGGTCTCTAGTGTCGTTCATATCGGCACAACCAACGGGTTGCGTTATCTGCATTGTAGTTTGTGTGAAAGTGAATGGCATGTGGTACGGGTAAAATGCAGTAACTGCGAACAAACACGCGATCTTAATTATTGGTCACTGGATAGTGAACATGCCGCTGTGAAAGCGGAAAGTTGCGGCGATTGTGGTAGTTATTTGAAAATTCTCTATCAGGAGAAAGATCCGAAAGTTGAAGCTGTTGCTGATGATCTAGCTTCACTGATCCTCGATGCCAAAATGGAAGAGGAAGGTTTTGCCCGCAGTAGCATCAACCCGTTTTTGTTCCCAAATGAGTAACAATGAATTGACGGAATTGCCATGACACATAAACCATACCCATTGTACAGCCAGCTCCCCGCCATTGATCGTCTATTGCATGAGCCACAGATAGCCCCATTCGTGGAACAATATGGACAGACGTTGGTCACTGCCACATTAAGAGGAATGCAGGAGCAGGCCAGAATCAATATCAAGCAGTATCAGGTACTGCCTGATTGGTGTGATAACTGGGCCTTGGCACTTGGTCAGCAACTGGAACAGAAACAAGTTTTGGCTTTAAAGCCGGTGTTTAATCTTAGTGGTACGGTGATTCATACCAATCTTGGCCGAGCATTAATGGCAGAATCAGCGATTGAAGCGGTAACACAAGTGATGCGTTCACCTGTAACGTTGGAATATTCCCTCAATGACGCCGGACGTGGACACCGTGACCATGCTTTGGCGGATTTACTGTGCGAATTAACCGGGGCGGAAGATGCCTGTATTGTTAATAACAATGCAGCGGCGGTGTTGTTATTGCTGGCAACCGTAGCATCCGGTAAGCAAGTTGTGGTTTCTCGTGGCGAACTAGTGGAAATTGGTGGCGCATTCCGTATTCCTGATGTGATGGTTCAGGCAGGATGCCGATTAGTTGAAGTCGGCACAACAAACCGCACTCACCTGCAAGATTATCGGCAGGCGATTAATGAAGAGACCGCTCTCCTCATGAAAGTGCATGCCAGTAACTACAATATTGAAGGTTTTACCACGGAAGTGTCTGGCCGTGAATTGGCCGCTCTGGGAATAGCCTCGCAAATTCCTACTGCAATTGATCTGGGTAGCGGTTCCATGATCAATATGGCGCAATATGGCTTGCCAGCCGAACCTATGCCTCAAGATTATCTGAATCAGGGCATCGATTTGGTCACTTTCTCTGGTGATAAATTACTGGGGGGACCACAAGCTGGCATTATTCTCGGCAAAAAGCGCTGGATAGAAGCAATCCAGCGTCATCCGCTGAAACGTGCTTTGCGGGCAGATAAGATGACGCTGGCCGCTTTGGAAGCCACATTGCGGTTATATCAGCGCCCCGAACAGCTTTGCCAACAGTTGCCAACGTTACGTCTGTTAACCCGTTCACAACAACAAATGCATGATATGGCACAACAGCTATTACCTCAGCTTCAAGCACATTACGGTGACCAATTTATTGTTCGTGATGAACCCTGTTATTCACAGATTGGCAGTGGTTCACTGCCGGTTGATCGTCTGCCGAGTTGGGCTTTGACTTTCGCTGCCGTTGATGGTCAGGGGAGCTCGTTAGAGCGGTTGGCCCGGTGCTGGCGTGGATTAGCGAAACCCGTTCTTGGTCGTATCTCTGGCGGACGTTTATGGCTGGATTTACGCTGTCTTGAAGATGAAAAAGCACTATTGCAGGCACTATTGCTGTAATTTTCTGAAATACAATAATTTTCTGAAACTATTATGATTTTTGCCACCGCGGGCCATGTTGATCATGGTAAAACCACACTTATTCAAGCGATTACCGGCGTTAATACAGCCCATTTACCGGAAGAGAAAAAGCGTGGGATGACCATCGATTTAGGTTATGCCTATTGGCCGCAACCGGATGACTCTTCGGTTGGTTTTATCGATGTGCCCGGACATGAGAAATTCCTCGCTAATATGTTGGCAGGGATCGGAGGTATTGATCATGTTTTATTAGTGGTTGCCTGTGACGATGGGGTAATGGCTCAAACGAGAGAACATTTAGCTATTCTGCGTTTGATTGGCCGCCCGGCGATGACAGTTGCGCTCACTAAAGCAGATCGAGTGGAATCGCAACGAATAGTTGAAGTCCGCCAACAAATTGAACATCAACTGGCAATGCAGGGTTGGAGCGAGTTCCCTCTGTTTGTAACGGCTGCGGCGGATGAAGAAAGTATTGTCCCTTTGAGGCAGCATCTGTTGCAGTTGCATCAGCAAAATAAGCAGCATGAAAAATTACATCAGCGTTTTCGTCTAGCGATAGATCGCGCTTTCAGTGTAAAAGGAGCGGGTCTGGTCGTAACGGGAACAGCATTGGCCGGCCGGGTCAGGGTGGGAGATACCCTCTGGCTAACCGGCCGGGATCAGCAAGTCAGAGTACGTGGCTTGCATGCTCAGAATCAACAGGCCGATACGGCTCAAGCCGGGCAACGTATTGCACTGAATATTACTGGTGATGTGAGTAAAGAACAGGTTTCCCGTGGTGATTGGCTACTTTCCCACAAACCCTTTGAGCATGTAGAAAAGGTATTGGTGGAAGTAGAAACTGATGAACCTTTGCGAAACTGGCAACCAATTCATATTCATCATGCTACCAGCCATATAACGGGGCGAATTTCATTACTAAATCAACTTTCTGATAAGCCTCTGCTGGCTGAATTGACGCTTGATAGCCCATTGTGGTTGGTTGAGAATGACCGGCTGATATTGCGAGATATCAGTGCCAAAAAAACAGTTGCTGGTGCGCGAGTGATAAATCTAAATTCCCCCCGTCGTGGTAAGCGCCAGCCAGAATTTTTGCATTGGCTCACTCGGCTTGCCAAAACATCAGATCATGCAGCTAATTTAGCGCTCCATTTGCCACGAGGCGCACTTTCTCTCAACCACTTTTCTTGGGCACGTCAGTTAACGGAAGCAACTCTCCACCAGCTACTCATTGATAAGGATGTGATTATTGCCAATGGTATGGTGTTATCACAGAACAATGCCAGATTAGCAAAGCAGAAATTACTACAAGTTTTGGCTGAATATCACCAGCAACATGTCGATCAACTGGGTTTAGGCAGAGCACGTCTAAAACGGATGGCGCTGCCAACGCTGGATGAAGCGCTAGTTTACACTTTGATAGATGCATTGCTCAGTGATGGACAGCTAAAGCAATTACGAGGTTGGTTATATCTTCCTAAACACGGTTTGTCTTTTAGTGATGAACAGGCAAAATTATGGCAACGAATAGCCCCCTATTTCACAGATGATCCGTGGTGGGTACGCGACCTGGCTGCTGATTTAAAAGAAGAAGAGGCAACAGTCCGCAATTTGTTGAAAAAATCCGCTCAATTGGGGCATATTATCGCGATTGTTCCTGATCGTTATTATTGTAGCCAACGAATTCAACAATTCGCGGAGCTAATTCGCCAATTTAATCAAGATTATGGTGCAATTACCGCTGCGGATTTTCGTGATCAACTCGGTATCGGTCGTAAATTGGCTATTCAGATATTGGAATTTTTTGATCGCAGTGGTTTTACTCGTCGTCGGGCTGAGTCGCATATTCTCAGAGATAATGGGCTATTCTGATGATTTTTTTATTTAAAATATAGATGATTTCGGCAAAATCACCGTCTTGTTTCATCGATTCAACTGATCTGTGTTATTTTGCCAACCGTGGACCATCTATTAATTGGATTCAATACGATATGAAAAAGAAGATAATATCGGGTGTTTATCTGGGATTATTGTTTATTGCAACTTTAATACTGGTTTTTGAAAAAAGTGAAGATATTTACCCGGCACTGATCGCTGTCGGCGTGTTTGGTGTGATATTTGGCCTCGTGTTTTTTGTGTCAGCCCGGTTACTGTTTTCTACGGCCTTTACCGGAACACTGTTTATTATCTTTAAGTTCCTCAATCAGATAAAAGTGCATTACTACAAAGAACAGTTGATGTTCTCCGATCTAAACTTGATGTTTGATCCTGCCAATCAGGAAACATTACGCCACTATTGGCTGGCCGGTTTAGGCGTTGTCGCTATGTTTATCTGGTTGATTTTTAACATGACGCTGAGTTGGAAAAAATCATCTCCCCTCCGTGGATTCAAATGGCGTACTGTCGGCTTGGTTCTGGCGGCGTTCTGTACATGGGAAGTGAGCGCTACTGCCAATGCATTCAGAGCGCAGTGGGAATCTTCACTACCAAAAGGACGTGGTACAGTCACCAATATGGTGATGTCGGCTAAAGATGCCAAATATCATGCGCCTCAGTTTGGGCAATCATCCGATTATTTTCTACAACAGGCTAGGAATATTGTTCTGCCTGTACCGCAGTCAGCGATTAAACCTGACGTGGTGATGTTATTACAGGAATCCACCGTGACTCCGCATATCTATCAACTGCCTGATGATACCCGCTTACCTAATCTTTATATGTTTCAGCGGGATTTGGGTGTCAGCGCACAAAGTCCAATGCGGGTGCAAACTTTCGGTGGGGGTACCTGGTTATCTGAATTTTCTGCTCTGACGGGCTTAAATACAGATGATTTTGGCTCACGTAAAAATGCGGTTTTTTATTTTATTGTTGATCACCTGAAATACAGCTTGTTCCGTGAAATGAAACAGAATGGCTATTACACGGTTGTTTTGACGCCATTTAATAAATCTTCTTATCATTCCGGTCATGCCTATCAGACTCTCGGCGTTGATCGCATTATTCAGCCACAGGAATTGGGATATCCCGCCAGTCTCGATAAAAATCTGTGGACTATCTCTACCCAAGAGATGTTGGGCTATGTGAAAGAAATTTTGGCACAGGAAACGAATAAGCCGCTCTTTATTTTCTCACTGACTATGTATGAACACGGCCCATATGATGAAGATCATGCTGATGATTACGGGCTTGCCGGACATGTAAAAAATTCACAGGCAGTGGGTAAGTTCAGTCACTACATGGAGAAAATCAAAGCTTCTGATCCGGCAATCAAAGATTTCAGTGAATTTGTTGCTAAACGGGAAAAGCCAACCATGTTCCTCTACTTTGGTGATCATCAACCCAATATCAGCCTAAATCAGTACAATGGCGTATTTTCAAATCCGGGTCATATCACCCAATTTACTATGCGGGATAACTTGCACCAGGGAGCATCTATTCAGACTGATGAACTGACGGATATTTCATTCCTCGGTAGCATGATTATGGAGAGAGCTAAACTGGATGCTTCACCTTTTTATCGCGCGAATATGACAATGCGTCATCTCTGCCGGGGAGCGTTGGATGATTGTCAGGATAAAGCGCTGGTGGAAAGTTATAAACACTATATTTATCAGCAACTAGACGTTGCAGGTAAAAAGTAAGTTATACCCGTTATCTTTCAAGCTGCCTCTTTGTTGGCTGCACTCACTCACCCCGGTCACATAGTTACCTATGCTCCCGGGGATTCGCTCCCTTGCCGTCGCGATGCATCTCGAAATCCATAGGGTATATATACCCATAATGTGAGTAGGTGCCATATTTATATGGCACTTGCTGTAGATAAAAAGGCGTTAGCCGATAATGCCCTTCAGCCTCAATAAACAGTAAAAAGTTTTTTGCATGGCCGTCTGTGGCAGCCAACAGCCAAAACAATACTTGGATCTTCATAAATTCATAACGGTCAGTCTCGGCTTTAACCGAACCCAAGAGGCAGGACATGATCTCGGGAATCCCAGGACCACCATGACTCTCACACTTTTTCGCCGAAGGTTAGCACTTTCTCTAGTTCCACCTCGGATAAGGGCTTATATTCAATCCTCTTGATTGGCTTTGGTGAATAAATACTCCAACCCGATAACCGTTCATGTAGACATCCAGTGCTGCCATTACCACTCCTCTTTCCACACCGGGTCCGACGTTGTGCAATCATCTTCCACTGACGAATTTATCTTAGTAACGTTTCTTGGCCGGATATCGAGTTCTAAATTCAACGCCGACATAATCTTAAAGAAGGTCTCCAGCTTGGTAGAATCTGGGTGTAGCTCAAAGCTTGATACCGTGTCCTGCCGAATACCCACTTTGCTTGCCACTTTGCCCTGAGAAAGTTTTTGAGTAAGCCTGATATCTTTTAAATATACGCTAAGTTGTTTCGAGTTAGTCACTTTCATATTGAGATCAACCAATTTGAACAGTTAACCTCATTGTTACACGCTATGACAGGTAAATCAATTTTTACACGCTACAGCCGGTAAATATAGTTTTACCTGTTATAACCGGTAAATAAAAACATATTATTAGTGACAAAGTGAAATATCCTTAACATACTTATTTGGTGCCATCCATGATGATTTACTACAGATTAAATATCCCTCAGATTTCAATTCATCATCAACATAAAAAGATACAAATAAAGTAAGAATAAATCCAATTATCGATACACATGAAATATAATCCCCAATTTTACTATTAAGACGTTTCACCTTACCCAATGATATTCTATATAAAATAAAAGAAATATAAATCAACACAGAACTAAACCAAATAGCTCCCGCGCTTTTCCATGAGAATGTAATAACACTATCATGCTTAAAAAAATCGATATAATTATTCAATGAAAAAAATATAGATAACACTGCCATAAAAAGAAGTAATAAAATTCCAGAATATAATTTGGCTTTATTTTCATTTATATTATCCACGACTAAACCTACCCCACATATTAAAAAACTGATCCGGATGATATGGTGTCGGATTTGTTTTTTTATTTTTTATATTTTTAATTATCGTTTCACTAATTTTAAAGTGGTCATCTAACCAATATAAAGCAAGAGAAGTTAAAAACCCAATCGCAAAAACGCCAAGAGCTACAAGCATAAGACTTCCCCCTAAAGCTAAAATTGGAGAAACGATTAGAGTATTAGTAGCCGTAGCAATACCTATTGAGATAGCTAATTTTGCACCATCAATTGTTAAATTAACGAATAAATCAACCAATCCATATTCATCTTTAAATATTAACTCAACTAGTCTATATGCGGCTGAAAATACTATACCGAATCTAGCGCCTTGGGCAATTCCAGCTTCAATACCTAGCGTACCTACCCCAAAAGACACTATACCCAATGGATTTCAAGATGGATCGCGACGGCAAGGGAACGAATCCCCGGGAGCATAGATAACTATGTGACCGGGGTGAGTGAGTGCAGCCAACAAAGAGGCAACTTGAAAGATGACGGGTATATACGTGGATTATTAGCCAGATATCTTGTAGCGTTTAAATAGTTTCTTACACTAGGGTAACCTGATAACTTTATATATCTTCTTCCATCCTTACCAAAATACTCTGTTGCTTCCACACAGAAACTTCTTAAATCATTTACTATTCTTGCCACCCCAAAAGAATCATGGATATTACCAGAAAATGATGAAGCTGGATCAACATATGAATAAAAGGTTTTAATATTATTTTTCCATGAATTATAGAAATTATGATCTAGTGTTTTCATATAATCTATAGCTTCATCTTTTGTCAATAAAGCAATAACTTCTTGGTTTAGTTTAAATTGATGTTCCAATTCCAATAGCATACGGTTATATTTTTGCTCTTCTATTTGCTTCTTAAAATCAAGATGATCTTCTAATCTGTAATCATTATCAACAAATGTTTTTAACCGTGGGTCATACTTCATCTTGTAACTCCATCTATAT
>NZ_JAJAFZ010000091.1:0-13623 GCF_025384895.1 Photorhabdus kayaii | reverse complement strand
TAAAAAAGTATGCTCGCGCCCTGCGGTTGACCATAGTATGGTAACCGATGTTGTATATAAGGTGGAAAAGTGTCATTAAGTTGTCTTTGGGATTCCGCTGCAATTGTATCGAATACCAAAGAACTTTTACCTGAACCAGAAACACCAGTAAATACAGTAATGACATTTTTAGGGATACGTAAATTAATTCCTTTAAGATTATTTTGCCTAGCACCAATAATTTCAATTGTGTTTTGTTTATGATCACTCACTTCATTTATCTCCTTACACGTACTAATATTAAGGAAAATAGAGTGATAATCCCACATCCTATTAATACAATAGATACAGGAAACAGAGACACTGATTTGCCAAGACCGGTTAAAAATGCTGTTAAAGAAGCCGTTCCAAACTGAAGAGCACCAAGGACGGCAGAGCCAGCCCCTCTTAAATCAGGAACCGCTGTTAATGCCAAACTGGCTGCATTACCGAAAATTAACGCCATCGTAAACATAAGCATCATGAAAATGGCCGTAGTTAACTCAAGTTGATAAACACTGAGATAATTTACAATCAGTAACAGACAAGATAAGGCAAAAGTTGTTACAACACCAACTTTGATAAGCATTTTAGCGCCGATCCGTTCAACCCAGCGAGCACTAAGTATGCTGCTGGACATCATAATCCCGGCATTAATTGCGAACACAACAGAAAAAAATCCTGGGGTGAAATTAAACATGGATTGGTATATAAAAGGTGATACTGAAATGTAGGCAAACAGTGCTCCAAAGGTGGCCGAGAATATTAACGTATATCCCATATAGATTTTATTTCTGAACAGTTTGAAAAACTGTTTAACTACACTGTTCTTAATTCCGCTATATGCTGATTTATTTGGTAAACTTTCTGGCACATAAGCAAACGTTAAGATGGTGAGTGTCAGTGAAATAACCGCTAAAAAGACAAATACAACTGGCCACGGAAAATGTGCAGCAATGCCTCCCATCAATGGCGCAACTATCGGTGCTACACCTTGTATCGCTAGCATCAGATTGAAATAGTAGGCGGCTTTGTTACCAAAGCTAAGGTCAGAAACAATGGCTCGTGTCAAGACAATACCTGATGCACCACCAGCCCCTTGAAAAAAACGACTAATGATTAACATCTCAATACTTGAAGAAAATGAACAAGCAATTGATGCTACAGTTAGCAAAACCATACCACCTAATAGAAGGTTTCTTCTACCAATCACATCCGACCAAGGACCAATAATTAATTGTCCAATCGCGAGGCCAACCATAAATGACGTTAGACTTAATTGAATACCCGCTTGAGTTGTGATTAGCGCGTGAGACATAGCGGGAAATAAAGGGAGGTACATGTCAGTCGAAAGAGCGCCAATAGCACTCAACATTCCCAGAACCAAAACAAGTTTGAATCCCAGCACACCTTTTTGTTTTTGGTAAGGTGAAACATTCAAATCTGACCAATTGTCATCTAGTATATTTTCTGTTTTTTTCACTGTCATTCATCTCATATAATAAATATGTTCTGAAGACTATAACACCATAGAAAAATGGTTTCCATTTGGAAATCATTTTTTTGCGAGTGCAGCCAGCAATGCCCGCTGACTGCCTTGCCGCTCCTGCCTCAACTGACGAACCCAGCTCCCCAGGGCTGATTTGCTGACATTCATCGTCTTAGCGGCTTCCATAATACTGTAATTTTGGTCAAGGAGTGACTGGGCAGATTCCCGTTTGAATTCAGGGATAGAATTTCTTTTCATCATGTTACCTGTTTGATTGTTGAAGTGAAAATATCACCTTTATTACGGTGACCAAAATTACTGTGCCACATCAGTATGGTGACTGTCTTTGTAGATAAAATAATAAAATCCGCGTGAATATAATAAATATCCGGTAAGGATTTTTATTAATAAGCGAATTATTTGTTATAAAATTAAGATCTAAACTATGCTTATAAAGCACGTTGGGAAATTATGATCTTTATATTTAATTCCTTTTAATAACGTTGTTGTAATATATTTATTGATTATATTTAATATAACCAAAAGTTATATTCTATAGAGGAATCAGACATACATTAAACTGTCACATAAGCCAGCCGGTGATTAACTTTGGCATATCGCCGGTTTTAAACGGTTTGACATACTGATGGTAAGAGTGTGTGCTTGGAATATGTCTCGTCATCACTCTGTGCCAACAATGAAGTTAATTGGGCGTATAAGTTTGTTTGGGTAATGGGTGATGAAAGCTTTCAGGTTTCTCTATGTTGTATTTTTCCCCTCCTATTCTATTGCCATTCTATGAAAATATAACCTAACGGTTAATCCATAACATCATGGTTTTCAACCTTTTTTAAATACGGTGATTATTGCTGACCATCTATTTTATTCTCTGATTAGCCAGAAAAGATGAATTTGTATAGTGAAATTATAAAACAATCTGGTATTATAAGTTTTTGCAAATGTAACACTGGCATATTATTAATTTTTACGTGAAGCGGTTAATATTTTTCGTAAATGCTGACAAAAACTGTCACTAATTTGTGAATAATGCTTGTTAGAGGTAATCGTGTTTTTCCATGAATAGAAATAATATGTACCCAATGGATTTCAAGATGCATCGCGACGGCAAGGGAGTGAATCCCCGGGAGCATAGGTAACTATGTGACCGGGGTGAACGAGTGCAGCCAACAAAGAGGCAACTTGAAAGATGACGGGTATAAATAACGATAGGAATAGTTCAGATGAAATATGCCTTTATTACCGGCGCGACAGGAGATATTGGTTTCGCAATTACAGAAAGATTATCTGAGGATGGTTTTGAACCAATATTATTATCGCGTACTCCTGAGCGTCTTGATAGTGCAATTGGCAAACTACGCAATAAATATGGTAGTCAATTTGCAAAGAAAATAGTTTGTGATGTCTCTAATCACGAAGATGTTAAAAAAGCGTTTGACCAACTGGAGCTTGAAGATAATAAGCTGACGGTACTTGTGAATTGTGCTGGCATTGCTGGTGGCGGTATTACTGCTGAAATAAGCCCACAAACTTGGCAAAATGTCATAAACGTTAATTTAAATGGCACTTATTTTGTTATACATGAAGTTTTGACAAGAAAATTAATGTTATCTGGTGGCAGAATTATCAATATTGCCTCCACCGGCGGGAAACAAGGTGTTATTCATGGTACGCCTTATTCTGCTTCTAAGCATGGTGTTGTTGGCCTGACTAAATCCTTGGGGCTTGAATTAGCACGTAATGGTTCAGGTGTTACAGTTAATGCAGTTTGTCCTGGGTTTGTTGAGAGTGAGATGGCGGAGCGTGTCAGAGAACATTACGCCAAAATTTGGGGCACTGATGTAGCAGAAGCGAAAAGAAGAGTAGAAGAGCGTGTTCCTATCGGAAGATATGTTGAACCTAATGAAGTGGCTGAAATGGTTGCTTATCTTGCATCCCCTCTCGCCGGGGCTGTAACCGCTCAAGCACTTAATGTGTGTGGTGGATTAGGTAATTACTAATCATGGACGATATTTCTTTATCATCTGATTTTTTGGATCTTTGGATTATAAAAATCGATGATATTGATTTAGCTTCTATTGAACAGTTAATTCACCGTTCTGATATAGTTCGCCATAACCAAATTTGTTTAGCGGATAGAAGAAAAAAATTTATATTTAGACGGGTTGCGTTACGTTATGTTTTAAATCAATATTTATCTGATTATGAAATCATAACGAATGATAACGGTAAACCTTATATATCCACGGAGCAAGACTTCAAATATTATTTTTCTCTGAGTGCATCAGGAAACTATTGTGTCATCGGTTTTAGCTCAAGGGAAATAGGTGTTGATATTGAAGTCACTCCTTCTAAGATAAAATTTTCTGAAATTATTGAACGTTTTATTAAGGATAAGGAGTTGGAATATATGAAAGGTGTAATGTTAAAGCAACTATCAGGAGTGAGTCCCGGATTTAAACATTATTATCACTTAATGTCATTATACTATTGGGTTAGGCTTGAAGCATATATTAAATTATTTGCTTCGACTCTACATGAGAAATTATTGGCTAATAACTCTGATTCTGTTAAAGATATGAAAGGATTAGAGGCGAGCACATTATTGATTCATCATCAGAAATTTGTTTGTGCCTTATCTCAAAAGAAGATAATTTCTACACCAAATATCAAGGAAATAAACTATTCCGAAATTATAAGGAACAAAGATGAGTAATATTATTGACTTAAGTGTTCCTATAGATTGTGATTTTTGGGAACCTGAGAAAGTAACCAAGGGAGTCGTTGATCATAAAGAGGGTGCTAATAAATTAGGTGAAAGTTATTTATATTTCCATACCAGTGCATGGTGGAAAAGAGCCTTTATAAAACTATTCAAACGCAAAAAGTGGATCATTGATCACAATGATTTTCCTGATGGTATGGGATTATCACTGATGTATTATCAATTGACCACACATACCGGAACGCATATTGATGCTCCCTATCACTATGGGTGGCATAAAGGACAAGATCAGCCAGCAACAATTACTGATATTCCTTTGGATTGGTTTTATAGCCATGGTGTATTACTTGATTTTAGTCATGATAATCAGTCAATTGATAAACAGTCAGTAGAAAATCAATTAAAGAAAATTAATTATAAAATAAAAGAAAATGATATTGTCCTGATCAATACCGGAGCTGATAAATTCATGGGGGAAAAATCCTATTTTACTCACTATAGAGCGATTGAAAGTAGTGCTGTTCAATGGCTAGTAGAGCAAGGGGTAAAGATTATTGGGACAGATGCATTTAGCTTTGATCGGCCATTCATAGAGATGATTAACGATTATAAAAAAACGGGGAATAAAGATTGCTTATGGCCGTCTCATTTTATCGGGCGTGATCACCCTTATTTACAGATAGAACGGCTTTGTAATTTAACCAGTATTCCGAAACCTTATGGATTTAAAGTGTGCTGTTTTCCAATAAAATTAGAGAAAGCAGATGCTTCATGGAGTCGAGTGGTCGCAATATTATAATAATATGTAATTATATGGTAAGGCGGGGAGAATATGAGCAGAAAAGAAATTTCATAGATCATACAATTATACCCTATGGATTTCAAGATGGATCGCGACGGCAAGGGAGTGAATCCCCGGGAGCATAGGTAACTATGTGACCGGGGTGAGCGAGTGCAGCCAACAAAGAGGCAACTTGAAAGATGACGGGTATAAATCTAATGACCAATATGCCTTAAATATTTAAAAGAAGGGGATTAAGGTATAAGTTGTGCATTGCATGATTTAAATTCACAAAAATAAATCTCAGTGTAAATTAATGACTAGAGGTGAGTAGATACGCCGTTTGATCGTAAATTCCCGTGATCAAGGCGATATATACCTTATGGATTTCAAGATGCATCGCGGCGGCAAGGGAGCGAATCCCCGGGAGCATAGAGAACTATGTGACCGGGGTGAGTGAGTGCAGCCAACAAAGAGGCAACTTGAAAGATAACGGGTATATAAGATATAAGTTAGCAAAAGATATACTATCTTGGCTATATTGTTTGGCTATATTGTACTGTGAGCGGGTATGTCGGCTCTATGATAATAAATTTGTCATCTCCTTTCTGGATGATTTTTAAGAATAAATTGAGATATTAATAAAAAGCTTAATTATTCTATCCATGTGCAGAGCGAAGGGAGTTAACTTAGTTTGGTTTAGACTGGAGTATTCATATTATTCTTGCGGTTTAAATAGATGAAAGAACAGTGAAGAACCAAATAAGTATTTAAATAGAGTTATGGTTTGGTGCTTATTTTAAAGAATTTTGGTTAGGAGATGAAAATCAAATATATATGACAAATGTGATTTTATAGATATACCCAATGGATTTCAAGATGCATCGCGACGGCAAGGGAGTGAATCCCCGGGAGCATAGATAACTATGTGACTGGGGTGAGCGAGTGCCGCCAACAAAGAGGCAACTTGAAAGATGACGGGTATAAATAAAGTAGTTTAATATCACTACTTACAGATAATGATTTTCTTAAATGAAAATGGGTAGCTTTTATATTAATAAAACTTGCCTGAGTAAATGTTTATTCTATTTATATCGAGATAATTATTGTGATAATAAATAACAGAAATGAATCTCAACCACGTAGAGTTGTGGTGACAGGGCTAGGTGTTGTTGCACCGACAGGTGTTGGCGTTAATGAATTTTGGAACAATATTCATAACGGGAAATCGGGAGTGAGTAAATATGAGTGGGGAAGAGAAAAATTTGGCTTTAAAAGCGGAGCAATAGGACAAGTTCACGGTAGTGATGGCAATAACAAAGAATTTGTTCTGAAAAGTGAGCGTAAATATCTTGAGTTTGCGCTAGAAGCCTCTGAGATGGCAATGCAAGATGCAAACTTAAAACCCTCAGACATTGATGGCCGGCGTTTTGGTGTTGCGATAGCAACAGCGATTGCCGATGCTGCGGGAATGGAAGAGTGTTTACTCAGGATCACTAAAGGGGGTAAAGAGAATATTCACCCTGATTTAATTAAATCAGAAGATTATGACAGCTTTGATTTCAGCTCTGCCGCAACTTCTGTTGCGAAAAAATATGGTGCGTCTATGTCCGTCAGTAACATATCAACCGGATGCGCGGCAGGACTTGATGCATTAGGCATCGCGATGGAGCATATCCGTTATGGCAGAGCGGATATTATGCTGGCTGGTGCAAGTGAAGCGCCACTTTGTCCACTCTCTATCGGCTCTTTTGAAGCTTTAGGGGCACTATCATCAAGAGAGTTGGAAAATCAGCAAGCAGCGACTTGCCCTTTTTCCCTTGAGCGGGATGGATTTGTGATTGCTGAGGGGTGTGGAATATTAATTTTAGAGTCTTATGAACACGCTAAGCAGCGTGGAGCACACATCTATGCTGAATTAGCAGGGTATGCATCCGTCAATAATGCTTATCATATGACTGACTTACCCGCGGATGGAATGGCAATGGCACGGTGTATTGATATGGCGTTGAAGGATGCCCAGATATCGCCATCAACGGTAAATTATATTAGTGCTCATGGTAGCTCTACAGCGCAAAATGATATTAACGAATCAAATGCGATTAAGTTTGTTTTGGGAGAAAGTGCATTTGATATTCCAATTAACTCATTAAAGTCAATGACAGGTCATGCTTTAGCTGCCGCTAATGCGATAGAGTCTGTAGCATTATGTCTTGAAATAGAAAAGCAGTATGTTCACCCAACAATTAATTATCAAACGCCAGATCCTAATTGCGATTTAGATTATATTCCTAATCAAGGTTGCTCATATCCAATTAAGACCGCGTTAAAATTATCAAGTGGTTTTTCTGGTATTCACAGTGTTATTGTTATGAGGGCAGTAGACAATGCGTAAAAGAGTTGTCGTTACCGGTGTTGGTGCAATACATCCTGATGGCAATGATGTCACCGCTATAAAATCAAAAGTCATTCAGAAGTTATTGGGCCAAGAATCGAAAAATAATACGACCGCAAGTTCTGTAATAAGAACATTGAGTGATTTCGATGGCGCGAAATATATCAATAACCGCTTAAGACGTAAAATTGATGAATTTTCGGTTTATGGTATCGTTGCCGTTGAAATGGCATTAAAAGCGAGTCGATTGGATGTAGATAAGCTTGATCCTAATCGCGTTGGAATATATGTCGGAAACTGTTTTGGTGGATGGCAACATATTGAGGATGAAGTTAAAGCGCTCCATATTGAAGGCATAAAGGGAATGGGACCTTATGTTGCCACGGCATGGTTCCCTGCGGCACTTCAAGGGCAATTGTCACTGCTTTATGGTTTTAGTGCGCAATCTAAAACGTTTTCTACCTCCGATGTGGCAGGGATGCAAGCAATAGGCTATGCGGCGGAAGCAATTTCTAATGGTGTTGCGGAAGTGATGTTATGTGGTGCGTCGGAACATCTTTCCAGCCCATTAGTTAAAAATTTACTGGAGAAAGCGTCAAACCAGAGACACTCTGAGGTTTTTGGCGAAAAACGGCCAGGAGATTTTTCGGAGGGCGCTGCATTTCTGGTGCTGGAAGAGAGACAACACGCTTTAGAGCGTGGTGCTTCGATATTGTGTGAATTAACCGGTTTTGTTGATTATTTTTCACCTGATAAAAATACAAGAAATAATACCTTAGAATATACTGCTGAACTATTCAACCATAATGAGAATGCTGTATTTATTATGGATGGAATATATGATGATGAAAAAGAAATAACGAGTAAGGCTTTCTCAAATAAAGAGATAAAAACATCATTTATAAATCTGAGGCCTTATTTGAATAATCAATTTTCAGTCAGTGGCGTGATTGATTCAGTCCTGGCGTCATCCTTCTTGTCAGAAAGTCATGGGGATGGGGAACAACAATCTAATAAAATTAATGAGTTTTCAAATGCTAACCAAATAATAATTCAGCGTTTCAGTAACCAAGGTCATGTATGTGCGTTGAGTTTTTCAGCTATTTAATCTCTAAAATATGTAATTACGCGAGGAAAAATATATGAATAATAATCCAGAAGTAAAAATAAAAACGATTTTGTCTCTTTTTCTTAACATTAATATTGATGATTTCAATATGGATGCAAACCTTGCTGATGCCTATGATATGGATTCTACGGAATTAGCTGACTTGGCAAAAGAGATTGAGAAAGAGTTCGGTATTTCTGTGACGAAAAGTCAATTCAGTCATTGGGAGACAGGAAGAGCGGTTCTTGATTTCGTCTCATCAAGTTTAAACGATAAAAATTAACTGCTAATTAAAGGGAAACAGAAATGAAACTAATCTCTATGTTGTTACATTCAGGGCGTGATAACTTACATCATGATTGTATTATCACTAAGGATTATCACTATACAAGAAAAGAGGTAATATCTTCTGTTTCCCATTTAATTGATGATTTACTTAGTCGAGGAGTTCAAAAAGGTAATAAAGTCATTGTTATATTTGAACATGATGAATTAGGTGTTTTCTTTTTAGCTGCGGCTAGTGCTATGGGGCTGCATTTATTAATGCCCTATAATTTATCATCAGCGACAATCGATGAATGGATTAATTTTACCAATGAAGTGCAATACGATTTTGTGGTTTACCTTAAAAAAGATAAACATTTTGTTGGAAGATTAAAAGAAAATAACATTAATGTGATTGATATTTCAGATCATAAGATCCGGGTCAGTGATGATATCGCGGAAATCCCAATGATAACTTATTCTCCGCAATCTATTGCTAATTTTATTGTCCTGTTCACCAGTGGAAGTACAGGTAAACCGAAAGCCATTAGTATTTCAGAATCATTAGTATGTCGACGAATTTATTCAGTGACAGAGAAATTAAAATTTACTCAAGATGCTAAAATATTCATGTCAGGTTTGTTGAATAATACGACGGGAGTGATTTTTTCTTTCGGTTCATTATTACATCAATCAACACTTTTTATACCGGAAGACAGAAATGTAGAGAGATGGCCTGATTATCTTTCTCGCAATAAAATAACTCATATTATGTTACGCCCAGAGTCGATGAAGTTATTCATTAAATCAACCGCAGAACATAATATCGATCTCTCTGACTTACAGGTTGTTGCTTATGGCGCCGCAGCTATGCCGCCTAGCGTACTGGAAAAAGGGCGTCAATTAATTGGCTGTGAATGGATGCAGGGATATGGGTTAAGTGAGACTTATGGTCCTTTCTGTTGGGTAGATGAGCAAGATCATCGTGATAAAAGATATCTCAATTCAATTTATTGTGTTGGCAAAATTGATAATACATTGGAGGTAGCGGTTAAACCTATTATAGGCTCATCTGATAATATTGGAGAAATTATAATAAGGGGTGAAAGTATTATGGAAGGATATTATGATGTTCTTTCTGGAGAAATAACGCCTCCTGATGAGTGGTTTGCCACGGGTGATCTCGGTTATATAGATGAAGAGGATTATTTAATTTTAAAAGGACGTAAGCAAAATACTTTTATGAGTGCTAACGGACATAGAATTTATCCTGAAGAGATTGAATCTATTTTATCCCGGATACCCAATGTGAATGTAGCTACGGTTGTTGGTTTTTCTTTCCATGAAAATGGTGTTGCGATTGATCAACCGGTTGCCTGTATAAGTGGCGAGATATCGAAGAAATCATTACCTGAAATTGAAGATATTATTTCATCATTTTTAAGTCGTAAATTAAGTCGGGAAAAGTGGCCGGACTGGTTCTATGTTACTGATGAATACTTTCCAAAGAGCCATAATGATAAAATACTGAAAGCAGAGTTAATTAAGTCAATCGATCCTAAAAAACTATTTACATTGAGGAATCAATAATGAATTATGTAGAATCACATTCAATTATTTGTAATGCTCAGGTAGAAAATGTATATCAAATCATTTTAAATTCTGATAAATGGCCGGAAATATTTGAGCCTTGCCAGGAAGTAAAAGCTCTCTTTAGGGATAAAGAGGGTGAAAAAATAGAGGTCAAAGCTTTACTTAACGGTATTTTAATGCAATGGGAATCAAATCGTAAATTTTATCCAGAAACATTCAGCATAAAATCAAAACTGAATCCCTCAATGACATTAGTTAAAGAAATGGAAACGTTATGGCGCGTGGTTAAAATCAATTCTCAGCAATGTGTGCTGTTGTTGGAGCATTTATATGATCTTGAGTCTGAAATAGCCGGGTTAATTGATGGTGTTGAAACAATAGAGCAGGCTCACCAATTTATGAGTAAAGCTATTGATACTAATTCAGTTAAAGAGCTAAATAATATAAAAAATATCGTCGAATCAACAGAGGGAGTGGGAAAAGTATTAAAAGGAACGATTACTCACTCAGTCGTATGTGAGGCGCCGGCACAGCAGGTTTATACTTTGGTTAAAGATGTCTCTTGTTGGACAGATATTTTTTCATTCTGTGATGGTGCAGAAGTTTTAAAGAGATCAGGTAATGAAGAATTAGTTGAAATCAAAGCAAAACAAAATAATAAAGCAGTAAGTTGGCAAACGCAGCGATATTATTTTGATACTATTTACCGGATTGATTATGTTATGCCTACACCGATGCCATTATTAAAAACAATGAATGGCAGATGGAAAATCATTCCTATTAATGATCAACGCTGTATTCTAACAGTACAAAGGAACTGGGGTTTATTAGAAGATGTCAGTGGTATCGTTGATGGTGTTGATAATCATGACCAGGCTAATTCCTTTATTATCTCATTTATCAATGATAATACTCGAATGGAGATGGATAGTATAAAGAGTCAGGTAGAAAGTCATAAAAAATCAAATTTATTAACTTTCTCTGCGGGATATTATATTCCTCACCAAGTTGATGATGTTTATAAGATCTTTTTAAATATCGATGACTGGAACAAGATATTACCGCATTGTGATTTAGTAAAAGTCATTTACAATGATGATAAACATCAAGAATTTAATATGGAAGTATCAACACCAAATGGAAATGAGACTTTCCGTAGTATACGATTCTGTGATGCGGATAATTTATTGATTGAATATTTTCAACCAGAGCCGCCTTTAGTATTAAAGTCCCATAGTGGCTCATGGCGTATATTAAGTAAAGGAAGTGGTTCGTTCATTATTTCTAGTCATGATGTTGAGTTAAATCATGATTTATGTGCAGTTAAATTTGGTACGGAAGATAAAGTGAAACAACGAGAGATAGTAAAAAATGCTATTTCAGAAAATAGTGAGAAAATGGTTTTTGCCTGCAAAGAGTGGTTAGACACTCGTATTTAGTAAATCAAAGGAAAATAAGATGAATAATAAAAATAAACCCAATAGAATTTCGCCAGAACTTCTTGCTACTTGTGGTTATTTTATGCCAAGACTATTTTTCCTAAATTCTCAATATGCTCCCCAGGTTCATTGGGGAGATGTTGTTGCGGCATTGAGTCATTTTCCGGTGGGAAATTTAGACTTATCCTCTGAAGAGTTTTGGTATGAATGGATGATTAATTGGTCAAAAGTGGGTGATAGCTATATTAATATCGCTAACTCGGCTAAGAGTGAAGTCAGTCATGTTCGTGCTTTGAGGAGTGCCGCTGCCTGTTATCATTGGGCGGAATTTATGTATTTTAGTGATAGGAGTAGAAAGATACAGCTCAGAGAGTATATTCGTTCATGTTTTTTATCTAGTATAAAATATAGTGATTTGCTGGTTGATCACCAATATATTGTCGTCGATAAATTTCATATGCCGTTCTTCCTTATATTCCCTAAAGGGTATAAAGAAGAAGAGAATCATCCTTTGCCTTGTGTTATTTTATCCAATGGATTGGATTCAATGACTGAAATTGAAATATTATCTTTGGCCGAATTTTTCTTAGGGAAAAATATGGCGGTAGCTATATTTGATGGACCAGGACAGGGAATAAATCTTGGAAAATCGCCAATAGCTATCGATATGGAATTATATGTTAGATCTATAGTTAAATTATTAGAAGATGATACCAGAATTAATAGTAATCTTCTTTGTTTCTTAGGAATTAGTTTTGGTGGTTATTTTGCTCTACGCGTTGCGCAAAGAATTGGCGATAAATTTTGTTGTATCGTCAATTTATCTGGTGGGCCTGAAATAGCAGAGTTTGATAAGTTGCCAAGAAGGCTTAAAGAAGATTTCCAGTTTGCATTTATGCAAGATAATAGTCGTATGCAGTCTATTTTTGACGAAATTAAACTGGATATCTCTTTACCTTGTAAAACCAAGGTTTTTACTGTTCATGGTGAATTAGATGATATATTTCCGATCGATAAAGTGAAAAAATTAGATCAATTATGGGGTGATAATCATAAGTTATTATGTTATGAATCAGAGGCTCATGTTTGCTTAAATAAAATAAACGAATATATGATACAAGTTTCAGATTGGGTTAGTGAGCAATTTTGGCTAAATGGCTATAAAAAAGGCTAACTTGAAAGATAACGGGTATATACCCTATGGATTTCAAGATGGAGCGCGACGGCAAGGGAGTGAATCCCCGGGAGCATAGGTAACTATGTGACCGGGGTGAGCGAGTGCAGCCAACAAAGAGGCAGCTTGAAAGATGACGGGTATATAAAATTTGCACAGATTCATTAGATTATCCAGGATGATTATTATTGACAGAAAAAATAATTATCAAATCTAAAACATAAAGTTATTAATCAACTGAGGTATTGTTATGGGTAAATATTGGTTTTGCTTTTATCTTTAGTAAACGCAATAGTGTACTTATGTAATATTATCGTTTGACATTAATAATCTGATATTAAAAATAAATTAAAGATAAACTAAGGATTATTCATCTTGTCTAAAGAAATTTATTTTTTCAACAGAAGTTAAGGTTAGACCTATTTGAGTATGCCTTTTAGTTCCGCGGCTCTTTTACATTAGTAATAAAATCAAAACATCTTCCCAGGCATTACGAAGCGATATGTCAGAATAATAAGGCCATACTTTTTCTGCTGAGGTATTAACTGGCAGTATGAGAATTGACTTTAATATTTGTGTTTTCTTATATCATTAATACATAGTAAGAGCCTATCTCAAT
>NZ_JAJAFZ010000090.1:0-13663 GCF_025384895.1 Photorhabdus kayaii | reverse complement strand
TTACACTTCAAAGGCGTCATTCAATGATAACCGATGCAATGACCCTGTAAATAAATTTATACTCATTTAAATAATTCATTGGTATATTTGCCATTCCGAATCTTTCAGTAGGAAATTATTCCATCGGTTTACGACAAATTTATCTCTCAGTTAGAGACTTTATTGAAGTCTGCTCCTTTTGGAAATTATTGTCTGATTAGTCCATTATATCCTTATTTTCCCATCTTTCCCTGAGAGCATAAAGATCCACAAAGCGGATATTTATTTCTAATTTTTTACGATAATTCAATGAATCGCAAATTCTAAATCATTATCAAACGTTATTGTTTTACCCCTTGATTTTAATGGGTATAACGCCTTGACTGTGACTTCCGCTACCTATTTTTCGCTCAATTTAATGATTATTGTATATAGCGTTTTGCGTCCAACCCATGTCAATATTACGTTCTTTTGACGTTACTCAAGCCTAATTGTTACATAATAGGTTAAAAAACAGATAATAAGAGCCATAACTTCTGATAAATCCAACGAAAAAACATGCTCAGATGAGCAAAGTAAATTTTCCTCTTCAAAGCAGTTTACACATAACAGATAAAAGAGATTGAAAAACCCACATGATAGATGTAGTTCTCAGTGATACGGAATATCTACAAATGTAGCAAAACCAAAGTCATGATATAATAAAATTAAAATCAGTTATTTAAATTTTTCAGCTTTATTTTCATTTATCTAAGGGGAGCTTGGTAAATTCTTCACTATCAAACCCTCAAATAAAATTAAATTTTCATAGGAAAAATAAGATGACTAAAAAATTTAAGAAATTAATTATGTTTCTTGTAACATTATTAACACTAGGAACATGTTTACCTACATTGGCCATCAATAGTAAAGAACAACCCCCGTCTGAATATCGTATATCAAAAGGTGACATAACAAAATTTGGTGGAGCACGCAGAGTTACACAAGAACAAACCGCAGCGCTTAGAGATTCATTAGATAATAAGAAAGTCAAGAACGTTATCTTGTTTATTGGTGATGGTATGGGAGATTCTGAAATTACATTAGCTCGTAACTACGCAGAAGGGGCAGGAGGATTTTTCAAGGGAATTGATGCAATGCCATTAGTTGGACAATATACACATTACTCATTAAATAAAGATACCAAGAAACCCAATTATGTTTCGGATTCAGCATCTTCAGCCACTGCTTGGGCTACTGGAGTAAAAACTTACAACGGGGCATTATCCATTGATGTTTTTAACAAACCCCATCAGACCTTATTGGAGCTAGCAAAAAAGAACAAAAAAGCAACCGGTAATGTCACTACGGCTGAAGTTCAGGATGCAACATCCGCAGCACTGTATGCGCATGTCACGCAGCGTGAATGCTATGGCCCAACAGAAACGTCGGAAATGTGCCCCACTGATGCCCTCGAAAAAAGGGGGAAAGGTTCTATCACGGAACAACTTCTGACGGCACGTGCAGATGTCACGTTAGGGGGAGGAATCGATATCTTTTCCCAGCAATCAGTGGCCGGTGTCAATACAGGAAAAACGCTAAAACAGCAGGCGCTGGAGCAAGGGTATCAATGGGTAACAGATATAACATCATTGAACGCAGTGAAAGAAGCGAATCAAAGAAAACCGCTATTGGGATTATTTAATGAAGAAGTTTTACACGGAATGTGGGAGGGGCCGAAAGCGATTTATCATGGAAATCTTAACGAAGCCCCGGTGAAATGCAAACTGAACACCAAACGGAGTTCGCAGCAGCCGACATTAGTACAGATGACCGAAAAAGCTATTGATCTACTGAAAGTCAATAAAAATGGCTTCTTCCTGCAAGTGGAAAGTGCGTTGACTGATGATTATGAGCACTCCGCCAATCCTTGCGCACAAATCGGTGAAGTCGTTGCTTTAGATGAAGCAGTACAAGCCGGTTTGAGATTCGCTAAACAACATGGGGATACACTAGTAATTGTTACTGCGGATCATGGACATTCCAGTCAGATTATTGAACCTGATGTTAAAGCCCCCGGTTTGACCCGCTCACTGATTACCAAAGACAGGGCCGTTATCACGGTCAGTTATGGTAATTCAGAAACAACTTCTCAGAAACATACTGGTACACAATTACGTGTAGCAGCTTATGGTCCACACGCTGCAAATATTGCTGGATTAACCGACCAGACGGATCTATTTTTTACCATACGGGATGCGATGGGGTTGAAATAATATAGATAAAACAGCCTGTTACATGATCAAACTCGCACAGCATAACGTTGCGCGAGTGATCTTATTTATTCAGCTAGAAGCCGAACGATATCCACGCAATGCACGCTTCCAAACTAATCGTGCCACAATAAAGAAAAAGATGGCTATTCCCAGCGATCCCATTGCCAAAGGCAAGTTCAACATCCCTAACAATGCCATAACTGGGGAACTGGTCATGACACCAATGGGGATCAGAAAACTAAAGATTAACCGCCAGGGCATACCAAATAGATGAATAGGCCAACGAGCAAAACCCAATAACGAAGAAAGAACATTGGTCAAATTTTGCACTCTAACTAATGCAAAAGAGGCCGCAATAGCAAGAACAAACAACGCGTAAGCCGTGGCAAGCCCACCAAGCGATAAGATGACTGTCATCATGATATCCATGAACGAAGGTTGAGTATCAAGCTGTATAAAAGCGTAAATAGCCAAGCCAAGTCCGAAGAAAAAATCAATACTTTTCCATAACCTAATATCGACAAGTGAACAGAGAAAAAGTGAATCGACGGGCCGCATTAAAATATAATCAAATAAACCCGTTCGAATACCTGAAACAGCAGCAGCAAGGCTGGGAGCAATCAAGCCTTCAACAACAGCATATAACATCATATACCAGCCCATTAATACCAGCATTTGCTCGAATGACCAGCCTGCAACGGTACCACGTTCATTAAACAAAATGAAAAGCGGTAACAGTTGTAGTATCGCCATGATGAGTGAAAGCAAACCATCTATCATGAAGTCCCAACGGTATTGTATCGAGCGTTTTATACTCAAGATAAACGCCATACGAATGACTACAAGAGAATGCATCATTATCCAAACGCCAAGTAACGGCGGACACCTCGCCGCCAGACAAAAAATGCGGCAGCAAACAGCAAAGCCACCAGTGCGAACTGACAGGCTACCCATTGAGCAGCGACAAACAGGGAATGTTTTCCAATTAATATTTCTACTGGCAGTGAAATCACAAACCGGAATGGCAGCCAATTTGCTATCTGACCTGCCCACTCTGGTAATAAGGCCAACGGAAACATATATCCTGATAGTACACTACTGGCCGCAACATATATTTTATGTACAACTAATGAACGCTCGATCCAGAAGGTCAAACTCCCGATCAGCAAGTGGATACTTTGATTAATAAGGAAGGCACCTGATAACGCCAGTGCCAGCAAACCTAATTGCGGTAAATTTAGCGGTTGGCTCTGTAAGCTCATTATCAGTGCCAATATAAAAATAGGTAAAGCAACAATTAGGCTTAATCCCAGTTCGGCAATAGTAATTGCCAAGTAGTTGATAAAAGGATGAATGGGGCGCATCAACCAAACAGAAAGTTCACCAAGGCGGATATTTTCGTTAATGTCCCAGACGTTGTTACAGCTGGTTAATATAGTGGTCACGAGAACGGCAACATAGTAAAGATTAAAATCCTCTGCGGTATAACCTTGAAAAGAGCCATCTTGAGTTACCGAACGCCAAAAAACCAGCATGATTAATGGCATACTGAGTGTGACGAGCCAGAGCAGAAATTCGGCTCGAAATGAGAATGTTTCAAATAATCGGACTTTTATAAGAGCGAAAAGCATGTCGGTTCGCCTCTATTCAGGAATTTGTTTTTGTTCGGTTTTATTCTGGTTGGGATGACCAAAAATCTGGCGCAGTATTTCTTCCAATGGGAGATCTTCTATGGTGAGGTCAACTGCCAATTGTTGTTCAACCAGAAAATGTACGAGTCTAGGGACATGATCGCGGTGAACTCGAATTTGAGAACGTTCTTCAGTTTGTGAAATGAGCGAGCCAAAGCGTGAAAAATCGGGAATATTGATCTGGCGATTCATTGAGAACGAGACGATTTTTTCAGGATTTTGTTTCGCCGTGAAGGTTCGCAGATCGCCGTCATAGAAAATCGTGCCACGATCAACAATGATAATGCGTTGACACAATACCCGCACATCTTCCATATAGTGTGACGTCAACAGAATAGTAGCATTGTGGCGGCGATTATATTCAGCAACAAAATCACGCAGAGCAGCTTGCATGGCGACATCAAGACCAATCGTCGGCTCATCAAGAAAGAGAACCTTGGGTTGATGGATCAACGAGGCAACCACTTCACACCGCATACGTTCCCCTAATGAGAGCTGGCGAGTGGGTTTGGTCATGATGGTGTTCAGTTGCAGTAAGTCGCCCAACTCTTTCAGAGTCTGTTTATGTACGGCCACGGGAATCTCGAACAGGACCCGTATCATTTCAAATGTATCAATAGGAGGCAAATCCCAGATCAATTGCCCCTTATTACCCATTACAAGACCAACACTGTGTAAAAAAGTTTTTTCGCGCAAATAGGGAGTATGTCCTTCGACGGTGATTCGGCCACTGCTGGGATGTAATAACCCACTGAGTAACTTGACCAATGTGGTTTTGCCGGCACCATTGGGGCCGAGTATCCCTACCCTTTCACCATTTTCTATCTGGAAGCTGACATTTTTTAGTGCGACGACGGTTTCATATTTCCTTTTCCAGAGTGAATTGAGCGCGGAACGGAAACTTTCGTTACGTTGATGCACCTGATAAATTCTGGAAACTTCTTCTGCTCGGATCATGCTCAGTCAACTCCAACAACATGTTGTGCTACACGTAATGCATTTGCCTGAATGGTGAGTGTGGGATTGAGCCCACCGGGGAAAGGCATAAAGCTGCCATCTACAATATAAAGGTTTTCGAGTTCGTGAACCCGGCAGTTAGGATCTAAAACAGAACGTGCCGGATCTGTACCGCTGCGGCATGTGCCATGCAGGTGAGTACTCCCTTCTTCAGAACGTGTACGCTTAGAATGAATTTGTGTGGCACCTGCGGCGTGAAGAATATCGACAGCGCGTTCAGCCATATAGGACAGACGAGCCAAATCATGAGAGGCTGTTTGATAGTCGATCATGATTTTAGGTATCCCCCAAACATCACAACGGGAAGAGAGTTTCACCCGGTTTTCATAGGCAGGGGTATCTGCAATGATGGTTTCTAATTCTAAGGGTAGTAGTTCGGGGAACTCGTCGGGGACAGGGATGGTACGAGCTTCGTAAATTAATCCTCCCATTCCACCAGGGCAACGAGCATCAAGATAGTGGTCCAAAATCGCCAACGTAGAGAAAGGGCCACGAAGCCCAACAGCATGATTACGCATGGCATCAGTTACTGGCACTACACCACGTATACGCTGGCTGAGTTTCATACATAGCCCACGACCAACGAGATCATGCCGATTACCAATACCATTGGGCGCAAAAGGGGTGACTGATCGCAATAAAAGTGCCGCACTCTGTATTGCGTTACAGGCAACGAAGAAATACCGTGCTTTCACATGACGAATACTGCCATCTTCCAGATCCAGACAACGCAGCGTACTGATTTGCCCTGAGCGTTCTTGTTCCAGCGCCACGCCCCGGATACCTGAAAGGAGGGTAAAATTGCAGTGGTTGACCAAACGCTTAATATAGATATTCAGGACATCACTTTTAGCACCGCTGGGGCATTGGAAATCAATACAGTGTTTTTCCTGTGTGCAGAGTTTAGGATCAATCGCCATCGGCGTTGTGAACGGATGATAACCGAGCTGTTTTGCCGCCGCTGCCATGATATCCGCAGGCAGTGACCTTGGGAGGGCATTGCCTCCCTCTTTTGCGGATGCTGTGTGTGGCCCACCACTGACACGCAACTGTTCTTCAACAATGGCATAGTATTTTTCTAAATCAGTCAGATGAATTGGCCAAGCAATATCAAGCCCAATACCTGATAACCAGGAGCGAGCATCAAAATCGCAATCCTGATAACGGAAAGATGCACCTCCATAAAAGAGCGTCCCCCCACCTACATTTCTCGTACTCCAGGACCATCCTCGCTCTTCCCAGCCATTTTCCCCTTTAATCTCTGCCATGGGAGAAGAACTATCTACCTCTTCTTGTGTTACTTTAGGCGTAAGTAGGTTTCCTTCTTCAACCATAATGACCGACCAACCACATGCTTGCAGTGCATTCGCAACTACCGCACCACTAGCACCACTACCTATCACACAAGCGTCGGCAACTAACTCTGCAGGTGCCTGTTTTAATCCATGAAAATGGCGTGCACCTAGCTGTAATTTTTCTTGAATTGACATCTTATGATTTTCTCCAGGGTCCATTATCACCACTTCTTTTCATCACTAAAAAGGTCTAAGGAGGTTGTTTTCATCGGTGGCGCACTGCCATGTGGTGTAACAATTGGCTATAAACGGCTCCCACGTCATTCCATGACCAATGAGATCGGGGAACTGGAGTCAGCCCCGCAATACCCTCTTCTTTCAACCAATCAAGTAAAGCCTTGTTATCTTCCACAAGATGAGCGGCAAAACGGCGTGTAGCACCCGAATGGGCATAAGCCACAACCGGTATACCCAGTTGTACGGCTTCGGCGGACAGAAAGTTAAATGTCTCGTGATAATCACTTAATACTAGTGCAGCACTGGCTCCGCCAAAAATCATCTCGTGATCGTGTTCCAGATCGTAATAATCGAAAACCTTATGTCGTTCACCCAAATTTAAGCCATTAAAATAGTGCCTGGCTTCTTTGCCCCGTTTCGACCAGTTATTAAAGAGGATATGCAGATGCAATCCCTTCTCCAGACAAACCTCGACAACCGGAGAGAGCTTCTCAAGCGCCACCTTACCCGCTAATAAGACCACCGGACCGTTGGGGGAATGGTAATCACGGGCGGGGATATGATCCGCCGCCCAAGGAATGTAATGTCGTTTGGGAAAACAATATGTCCATGGTGCCTCATAAAAAAAGATATCGGCGGCATAGGCGTCTGGCGCAGCGGCAATGGCGACGCAATCAGCGGCATTTGCTCCGGGCTGATGGGCATGGCAGGCAGATAAATTGGCATGGGAGTCGGTGAGCAACGAGACATCATGCCAGACCCGGATAGTACGCTGTCTCAGCGATTCTGGCGCTTGTTGGCCGACGCGAAATAACTCACTTTCCATTAAAGGAATGATAGCCGTGATATTTTGGGACGAGACTTGCTCTGCTAAGTTATCAAAGGTTGGGTATTCTTGAGCAGAATACCAAATGACCTCAACGTCACAGCAGGGCAGGATATGCGCAAGATTCCAATAGGCCGTTTCTATTCCCCCCCATCCCCGCCGATCAAAATTGTCTGGATACCGCTCTATCAATACCACATATTGTGACGTTTTTTTAAAGGACATAATCGAACGCCTCACTTTTTTGATGTGAACGATTATTGCAACGACGGCAAATGTCCGTTGCATTTCGATTTCCACATGAGAGTGCTTTACGAGCCCGACGAAACTGAGGTGAATTCCAGATTCCCATGATAGGGGTGTCAAAGACGTTACCGAGAACCACTTCTTCTTTGTTATCCTCATAGCAAAGTACTACATTCCCTGTGATCGTGATAATCAACATGTCTGATGGCGCAAAACAGGGAAGATTCGAGACGATTTCTGGCCCAGCGATCACATTGCCCGCGCGATTGGTTAACTGTAACTGATCAGGAATAAGCCAGATAAGATCAGGTTTGGGCGCTCCAGGTTTGCTATCGTGCTGAGTGATAATAAACTGTTTAATGCCATTTTTATGTAACAGCTGATATTTCTCATCCGTCAGATAATCGCCATTGCTATACAATATTTGTCTGACTTCCGGCAGCCGTTCAGTGACCCAGGCAACAAATTGCGGTAATTTAGGATGCAGCAGCGGTTCATTATAAAAATGATAAGAAAGTCTCCCGGTAAAATTTGCCTCTTCCAATCTGTCGATAATACGCTCAAATTGCTCAGATTTCATTCTGTTAGGTGCATCGCGTGGCGCTATTACATTAGGGCAATACACACAACGTCGATTGCATCGTGAATTGATTTCAATCTCTACCATAGAAAACATATACGCTATCCTTATATGTTATTTGGTTGGATACTGTTATTTGATAACAGATTGCTCGACTAGCTCGTGATAGATACTCTTTAATCGAGGCAATACAGCGTCTGGTGCAAAGATTTCTATCGGATTTTTGTTGTTATCACTCTCTTCTACAATGGGAGCCTGTTGAGGCTGGGCTAGAGCACGATTAATGCAGTTAACCAATTGGTTCATGTCTCCAGCAGGAGCGAGCAGTTCAGGAGAAATTTTTCCCAGTATTTCGTTAATACCGCCAACGGCATAGGCAGCCACCGGCACCCCTACCGCAGTAGCTTCAATGGAAACACCACCAAACTCTTCGTGTTCTGACGGCATGACAATGACATGACAAGCCGCAATCGCGGTTGCCACCTGATCATTAGGGATAAATCCCGTGATAGTAAATTGGGACTCTAGCTGATGTTGAGCAATAGTCTCTTCAAGTCTATGCCGCTGCGGACCATCTCCCACGACTAAAAAATGCAGGTCAAGATGACGCAGACGATCAGCCACAGCAACAAAATGTGTCCAGCCTTTTTCTTTTGCTATACGCCCAATAAAGCCAATGTTTTTTGTTTTTAATCCATATTTCTGTCGAAAAGCCTGAATTGCTGATTCACCGGGATGCCGGAATTGTTTAGGATCGACAACATCAGGAATAATTTCCACACGACGAGCATATGGACGAATAACAGAGGCTGTACGTTCAGTCAGTGCGATGGTTGTTGCGGCAATGTTTACCGCCTTACGCTCCAGATAGCGAGCCAATTTATGTGTCATACGATCCCAAATTGACATCGGCTGATAAACTGACAGTCGTGAACAGTGGATAGTGAGTATCAATGGACAAGATAGCAACTTAGGAACCAGATAAGCGACTAACAGCGCAGGGATTTGCCCATCAAGATGGAGATGAATAAGATCAAAAGGTTCCTGTCGCATTTTTGGGCGAATAGCTAACAACGTTGCCAGTGCCCAGGATTGAGTTAATCCTTTTAATCCAGTCAACTCCGAACGTAATTCAGGTAACCGGAGATAAGTTCTTTCTACACAGAGATTGGTGTGTAAAGTACGTTGGTGTGGCAGACCAGGAAAACCGATAGTCATCACATGCTGTTGTACTCCTCGCTCTGCCAGCCACATAGCCTGCCGCCAGATCTGAATCTGCATTCCACCGACAGAGTCATATTCAGCAGGCCAACTCTTTACATCAGGGTGATGAAAAAAAGGCGTTAATCGCAATACACGCATATCTTGTCCTCTTTTCCTATTTATTAAGTGTCATACGATCACGCTGGTTGTTGAACTCCTGGTTAGAAAGACAAGTACCACAAGGAAAGTGGTCGTATTCCTGCTCTTCTTGCAATCCTTCAATTTCCAGATACTTGGGAACAGGAGAGTAAGAATCACACTTCACCATTGAGATATTTTCGCCATCAATGTAATAGTTGAAACCATTCTTAATCTGGTCACAGACGAAATCACCACGTCTCCCATGTTGGTAGATGTAATCCCAACGGTCGAAGAAAGCCTTACATTCCAAAAAAGAGGCTTTATGAAGCTGTTCATAATTCAAATGCACTGTCAGTGGCCGCCCTTTAGTTGCTAGCAGGGGTAAAAAATGCAGGCGACCAGTGAAACCACGAGCCTGCAAGGTATCGATAAAATCATTGATTTCTTCGACGGATTGGCCGTGGTAGACACATTGTAGTTCGGCAGAAAGGCTCACGGCATGGTCTAAAATGATATCTATCTGTTTTTGTCTTAAACCCCGTGCCTTATTCATTTGCTCAGTATGTCCATCAATAGAAATGACCCAGAGCAAACCAGGACGAAGACAGGCGGGAAGGCGTGTGCCATTGGTGAGTACTTCGATGGAATAATCTTTTTTCTGAACACATTCGGCCAAAAAATCGAGTATTTTTGGGTAAAGTGTAATTTCCCCATCGGCTTCAACCCGAAGGAAAACATCATGCGGATTAAAGCGCTCCAAAATGCGAGTTAATGAATTAATAATAGCTTCTGTGTTCACTCTAGCCCGCTTTATCTCACAATAACTGCAACGTAGATTACAGGATGTTTTTATCCCGATATTACGATAACGACGCACCCGGCGAGTCACGGGGGGCCAAGATGAAGGTGGTTGAATAGTATGAATGATATTGATTAAGTCTGACATAATACCCCCTAAGAACCTGATTACTGCGTATAGTTCGACATTTATAAGCACCTCTAGAAACTGAGAACCCTGATATTAGTACCAGTAGGTTTTAATTTCTTTGCTGCGCTACGTTGAACAATTGTCATGACAGGCTGTAATCAGATTCTGATTAAATTTTAGGTTGTTTGAAAAATATGCTGGCGCAACATTGATTCGACTAAATCAACAGGCACAAGCGTTAAGGGATACCCTTCACCACTCCAAAGGGGGGTTCCCAATTCATTTAACAGAATCATCGGAATTTCATTGGGCTTCGCGCGCAGATAACCACGTTTATTATCAGATTGCAGTATCTGCATAATGGCTTCCAGGGTTGTTCCTACAGGTGCCTTAATATCGACGCCGTTAAGGTGAATCAGGCGGTAGTGCATATCACGTGCTTGTGATGTCAATAAACCAAGGGTGTGAGAAACTTCAGCTGCGACTATCATGCCAAGCGCCACAGATTCACCATGAGTCAGTCTTCCATTACAGCTTAATTCGATAGCGTGCCCTACAGTGTGACCATATTCGAATACAAGGGCATGATGTCTCTCCCGCTTATCGTTAACCATGACTTTTTGTTTGGTGAGAGCCCCCGCCTGAACGATGCATGCAAGTGTTTGTTCGTCGTAATGCGCTTCTGCATTCAGTGTCCTAGTTAAAAATGGGATATTCTCAGTTTCCAATATCAGCACATTTTTAATGATTTCGCATAATCCAGATCGCAAGTGTTGGGACGGCAACGTCAGCAAGAAAGCAGTATCAGCAAAAACCGCTTCTGGCGTATGAAAACAACCCATCAGATTTTTGCCTTGTGGCATGTTCACCGCTTGTTTTAGAGAAATAACAGAATCGCTCATTGCAATCAGGCTAGTGGGGATATGCACGAAACGAATACCACGAAATAGTAGCGCGGCCAGCAGCCCTGCTATATTGCCGATAACCCCCCCTCCCATCGCGACAATAACACTTTTGCGATCAACATCCGTATTAAGCAATTGATTTGCCAGATAATCCAATGTATTGAGTGACTTATTTGCTTCTCCTTCTGGAATTGACCAGACCCAAACCGGCACCTTTGTTTTTAGAGTTAGCCGTTGTACGAAAGGAGCAGCATGAAGCTGGTTTACGGTATCGTCAGTAATGATATGCAGAGAAGACGCCGACATCTCAGCTAAATGCACCGAAATTTCCTCTGTGCAGTGGCTCCCTACCCAGAAAGGATAAGCAACATCTTCAAAATGCAACTCAATTTTATGCATAGAATACGCATTATCTTGAAGTAAACAGGATGACACATTGCTTTTTTCATGTAATTTATTGTTATTAAAAGGTATATCAATACCATTTTTTTCAGTATTTATCATTTTTTTACCTATGATTAAGGTGATAATGGCATTGGTTCATCAGATGATTGTGTATTAAGCTTCTTGTTTATTATTTCTGCGAGGTTATTAATTTCCATTGACAAATGTTCGTATTTCGACCAACCCAGAGTGCAATCAAGGAGTGCTTCCAGACGTACCATAAATTCAATGGCATCCCGTGCAGGGATCTCTAACCGTCCTCGCTTGATTAGTTCTTCTGCGTCATCTCCCGTTGTCTCACAGGCGATTTTGATAATTAATTGACGAATATAACCTACTGATATTGACATGATTTCTCCCAAAATCTTTCTGCATGGTAAACTGCTTGCCCGGTATGGAAACATGTTTGTGCCAGACGTTGTGCATGGACAATAATTGCATCAATCGTTTCCTGATCGGTTTGGCTGGCATAATTAGATAGTGCTGAGAATTTATCTGCTAATGTTTGATCAATACTGATGGCTTCTAGTATGCTGAATTTTCGCTCTGTCAACTGTTTTTCCAAAATATCCAGTGTAAATTCAGCTGCATAGGGCAGGTCTTCGTAAAAAGCAAGTTGCCATTGATGATTATGTAGTGAACAAATGGCATGATGGACAATCTGATGGTCGATATGATGACCAATGGCGGCTGGCGCAATCACAACATCAGGGTTGGACTCTCCCAAGACCTGCTGTAGCATCTCCAATACGATTGAAGTTCGTATGTCATTAGTAAGTTGTCCCTGAGTAAACTGCAATTGGCGCTCACTCCCATCGTCATAGCCGGACAGGCTGGAATCTGAGAGCCCAAGAGGGTATAACTTCATCTTAAAATTTTGACAAAAAGTCTGCTCTTCTTTTATGCGTATTTTACTGATAACGTCGGAACCCGCATCACGCAGGGATTTAGGGAGCGCCCATCGACTTTGGGTAAATACGGTCACAACCTCTAATGTGGATACAGCCGCCAGTTGTGAGACAAAACCACCTATCGAATAAGCAATATCATCGGGATGTGGAGCAATTAAGGTCAGACGTTTACCATACCAGTCTTTTATTCTGCTCATAAGGCATACCTTTGTAACCAATGGATAGCATCGGCAGCAGGCATAATATCACTGGCACCGTCGATCATATTGAATGCAGCTTCCATTTGTCGCTCGATAGAGACATGGATTTGGTGCTGCGTAGAGAAGTGTAGAGCAAGTTCTGAAAATACCTGTTTGAAGTGGATCTCCAATTTCGTTAAAACAGCTTCAGTTGCCAGCGAAACAGCTTGATTATCAAACTTATACAGTAACAGGCCGTGTTTACCGCAAGCAGTATAGAAAGCCTCATCCAATTCTGGCGTTGCACAGATAAATTGCAGTAATGGTCCATCCCCCATGACTTTTATTGGCAACTCTGCCTGCGCAATTAGTGTGCGTAATGTGTTTGCCAGCATTGACCCACACGAGACCAGACGTTTGTAGCCTTGTTCGTCATGCATATATTTCAATGTGGCTAAAGCAGCGACAATAGGCACTGTGTCAAAGTAAGCGGTATAGGTCATATGTTTAGTTTTTTGCATCATTTCAGTTGGCCCGACGAGGCAGGATAAGCGTTGCCCATTGCATAGTCCTTTGGCAAAGGTATAAAAATCAGCCTGTTCGCCAATAACCTGTTGTAACGCAGAACCAGTCACTGAACGATAGCCATTTTTGACTTCATCACTGCAAAATAGAACGCCATATTCACGGGCAAGATGGGCTATTTTTTTTAATGTTTCTGGTTTGAGATGTACATAGTCGGGAGAAATCATCACCATTGCGACTTCGCCATGATAGTTTTCTAACACATCAGCCAGTAACTCAGGGATGAAATAGAAATCGATAA